>NZ_JAKVCI010000001.1:0-81698 GCF_022447305.1 Prochlorococcus sp. ALOHA_ZT_50
AAGGTATAAAAGAAAGTGGCAAAAAAATTATAAATCTTGGAATCTGCCCTACCCCGGCAATACCTTTTTTAATCAAACAAGAGAATCTTAGTAGTGGGATCATGATATCTGCAAGTCATAATCCACCAGAATATAATGGCATAAAAATTTTTGATCATAATGGGCAAAAAATTACAAAGTATCTAGAAAATAAAATTCAAAAATTAATTGAAGAGTCGAATCAAAATATATCAGTTCCTAAAAAAGTGATCCCTCTAAAAACAAATAAAGATCTTATGGATATTTATATTAAAAGCCTAATCCAAACAATGGGTGGAGAAAATCTAAGCGGGTTGAAAATAATATTAGACACATGCTATGGATCAGCGACAACCTGCGCAAAAAAAATTTTTCAGTCTCTTGGTGCTGATGTAAGAGTTATCAATAACTCTAAAAATGGTTTGAAAATTAATATGAATTGTGGTTCTACTAACCTCGAACCATTAAAAAAAGCATTAAGAGAGAGTCCTGCAGATATGGGTTTTAGCTTCGATGGGGATGCCGATAGAGTAATTGGAATAGATTCAAAAGGCAATGTTTTAGATGGAGATCACATTCTTTTTCTTTGGGGTAGAGAACTTATGGAACAAAAAATTCTCACAAATAATTTACTAATATCAACGCAAATGGCAAACTTAGGTTTTGAAAAGGCCTGGAAGAAAATTGGAGGAATTTTATATAGAACTGATGTAGGAGATAAATATGTTCATGAAGCAATTAAGAAAAAAAGAGCTGTTTTAGGAGGTGAGCAGTCAGGTCATATACTTTCAAAAATTAATAACTTTTCTGGAGATGGGATATTGACTGCACTTCAAATTTCTAAATTTTGTAAAAAGAAAAATATTAATTTAAATGATTGGCTTAAAAGTAGTTTCGAACCTTATCCTCAAAAACTAACCAATATCAATCTAAATTTTAATATTAATAAATTAAATTCAAAAGACAAAATCTTAATTGATGAATCTATAAAAAATTTTCAGGCAATATATTCGGATAATTGTAGAGTTTATATAAGGCCTAGCGGCACAGAACCCGTTATGAGAGTTCTAGTTGAGGCCAAAAATCATAAGAAAGTTCATTCTTTATCAAGCGAAATAACAAACAAACTCTTTTTAGAAATTGATAAAATAACAAATCAACGATGAATTAAATTTTTATATAAATTTTTTCATAAATATCAAGTTGGTTAACAATCACATACTTTTCCCTATCAGTTTTAACTTTAATTGGATTAAAACTTTCGGAATAATTAAAATCTTTTTTATCTATTGTTTTAAAATGAAAATTACTTGATATAGTGCAATCCATATAATCGAATAAATCCTTTACATCTGTTTTTATAAAAATTAGGGTTCCTTTTTGCAATGAATTTGAGAGCATATTAATAAATCCTGGCTGAATTACACGCCTTTTATAATGCCTCTTTTTAAACCAAGGATCAGGGAAATTAAAAGAAATACTTTTTAGATTTTTGATAATAAATTTATTTTGGACATCATTCAAAATATTATTAGCATTACCAAATATAAAATATAGATTTTTGATTTCTCTTTCAATAACTTTTAATTTAGCATTTTTGACTAATTTCTCACGGATTTCAATTCCTAAATAATTCCAACTGGTATTAACTAAAGCTAAATCAAATAGAAACTCACCAGCAGCACAACCTATATCCAAATGAAGATTCGATTTAGAATCACCAAACATTTCGCTCAAAGAAGGTATTCTCTCAATTTGATTGAAATTACTACTAAGGGGATTAACATGCTGTCTCATACAATTATCAATATATTCCTAGGCAATAATATAAGGATGCATAATATTCATAACTATGACAATAGTAAGTTCAAAAGTAACAGTTTGATGTTTAATTATTATGTGTTTAAAAAGAAAAAGTTTTGAACGTTTTTAATCAACTTTCTATTTGGCTATCCTTTCAACTTTCAATAATTTTCCTTATTGGTATTCCTGTTACTCTATCCTTCTGGTCAATTAAAAAAAGAAATAAAGCAGTTATTAAACTTCTATCAATTTATTGGAAAGTATCCCTTTTATTTTTTATAAGCCTTCTACTTTTAATAGGAAAGTATAATTATGCTCTTGTGATAACAAATATTTCAACATTATTAATGACAGTTTCAGTTTGGTTTTGGAACGATATTAATGATGAATTAAGAGAATATGATTTTTCTTACTCCCTTACCACAACGACAAAAATATGGAGATGGACGATAACTTTTATATCTCTCAATTTCTTTATTCAGAGTTTACAAAACTTCAACTGCTTTTCTTTTATTAATTCGGATGCGTGTGCAATATGGCTTCAGCCTTCTTCAAATTTATATATTACTATAAAAAATTTATTTAATTTTTTCTTTGGAGCTAACTTTACCCAGCCGATATCAAAATTCTTAGGATTATTTTCATTATTAATCTATATTTTAGGCCTTATTCAATGGTCAATAATCAAATTACCTAAAAATGGAAGAAACTCCTGCTTCTCAGAAAATGGCAAAAATTGATTTAATAAATAGTCTTGAAAAAATAAGTTCCGAGATACCTGATAGGATACTTAAACTAGAGGGATTCATTCTAAAAGAAAATCAAAAAGAACAATTAGAAATACTTATTTTCAGAGGTTACAGTAGCTCAACAACTCATCCAATTGAAATAGATTCAGAAAAAAAAGTAATAGAACTTAGTTATATAATTACAAACTTTAAACTTTATAAAGCACCGTTAACAGAAACCGAAGAAAATTTTATAAGAGAAAATCAAAACTCAGTTTTCTTTTTGAATCAAAAAAACTGGATTTAAATAAATTCAAAATTAATAATATTTGAACATCTTTTGCATAATTTTGTATTTTGGATTCCATTAAAAGTTTCTTTTTGATAATGCCAACATCTATCACATTTTTGACCTTGAGCTTTATTTATTTGAATTTTACCAAGTGCATTGTTATCAATAATCAGAGAATTCTCCACCAAATCGGATACCACTTGGAAGTTTGATACTATAAGCCAATCCCTAAATAAATCTACATCTTGATTGCCAAATTCTTTTAGCCAAGTAAGTGAATCTTTTAAAGCTTTATCTTCAGGTAAATAATTAACTTCAGTTTCCAAAGCTGCTCCAATTATTTGTTTGTTCCTACATCCTTCTATAGCCTTGTTAATTTCAACTCTCAAATTTCTTAAATTTGCAATGTGCTCATTAAGTATTTGATTTTTCCATGACTGCGAAAATATTGGCCATCCTCTTTGAAAGACTGATTTTTCTTTAGTTGAATATGGAATATTTTGCCAAATATCTTCAGCCATATGACAAAGCACTGGAGAAATAAGTACGGCTAAATTTTCAACAACTTTTGACATGACGAACTGACAAGATCTTCTCCTAAATTGTGATTTAGAACTTACATATAACCTATCCTTCGCAATATCCAAATAAAAATTTGATAGATCTACAACGCAAAAACTTTGCAAAATTTGGAAAAATTTTGAAAATTCATAATTTTCATAAGCATTTGATATTTGATCTGTAACCTCAACTAATCTGCCTAACATCCATTGATCTAAGAGAGGCAATTGATCAATTTCAAAACTATCAATTTTAGGATCATAATCATGAATATTACCTAGAAGATATCTTGCAGTATTACGAACTTTTCTATAAACGTCTGAAAGTTGCTTGAGTATATTTGAACCAATTGGAACATCTACTGAATAATCTACAGAGCTTACCCATAGCCTTAAAACATCAGCACCATAAGCAGGATCAGTTTTTTTATTATTACCTCCATTAATAATTATATTTGGATCAACAACATTTCCTAAAGATTTGCTCATTTTTCTTCCGTTTTCATCAAGTGCAAAACCATGAGTTAAAACTTTCTTATATGGAGGTTTATTATTGACTGCAACAGATGTTAGCAAAGAAGACTGAAACCATCCTCGATGTTGATCTGAGCCCTCTAAATAAAGATCTGCTGGATACTTTAATTCACTTCTTAGTTCACATACTGCGGCCCAGCTAGATCCTGAATCGAACCAAACATCCATTGTATCTGTTCCTTTTTTCCATAGATCCGATTCTTTTGCATAATTTTCTGGCAAAAGATTCTTAACATCCCAATCCCACCAAATATCTGCTCCATGTTCACTAAAAAGTTCTTGAATATGATTAATTATCTCTTTGTTAAGGAGAATGTCATTACCATTTTTTTTATAAAAAACTGGAATAGGGACTCCCCATGACCTTTGTCTAGAAATACACCAATCTCCTCTACCAACAACCATAGAATAAATTCTTTTCTTTCCAGTCTCTGGCATCCATTCAACATCTTCGATTGCCTTTAATGCAGATGATCTAAAGCCATTTACAGATGCAAACCATTGTTCTGTTGCCCTAAAAATAGTTGGTTTTTTGGTTCTCCAATCATACGGATATCTATGCTTATAATTTTCTTGTAATAGAAGCAAATTATTTCCTTTTAAATGTTCAATAATTAAATCATTTGCATCTTTCAGGACATTTGATCCTTTGAATTGACCAGAATATTCATTTAAGTTACCTTTTTCATCAACGACACATGTTATTGGTAAATCATATTTTTGACCCACATTAAAATCATCTATCCCATGACCAGGAGCAGTATGAACAATTCCAGTTCCTGATTCTGTAGTAATATAATCTCCTCCAATTACAATTCTGCAATTTTTATTCTTAGAGGGATGTTGATATTCAATATTTTCCAATTTAGAGCCTTTAACCTCTAAAAGCACCTTGAAATCTTTATTAAATTTCTTACTTATTTCAGAAGCTAAATCCTTTGCAAAAAGGTAAATTCGTTTCTCTTCATCGATAGCAAAAACGTACTTTATTTTTGGATTTACTGCAACTGCTTCATTTGCAGGTATGGTCCAAGGAGTAGTGGTCCAAATAGTTATGAAAGAATTATTTTGAAAAAAATCTTTTTTGATATTAAGATTTTCTTGGATGAAATTTAATAGAATTTCCTCAGGTATTTTAGTGATTTTTAATGAAACATAAATACTTTTTGAATAATGTTCATCAGGGTATTCTAATTCTGCTTCTGCAAGTGCAGTCCTTGAACTTGGACTCCAATGCACAGGTTTAAGACCTCGATATATATAGCCATTTAAAAACATTTTCCCAAATACTCCAATCTGAGCAGATTCATAACTTTTCTTAAGAGTTAAGTAAGGGTTATTCCAATCTCCCCATATGCCCCACCTTTTGAAACCCTCCTTTTGATTATTAATTTGGATATGGGCATAATCTGTTGCTTTTTTTCTTAAATTTAGAGTGTCAAGATTCTTTCTTTCATCAGATTTTAAATTCTGAAGAACTTTTAATTCAATAGGTAATCCATGACAGTCCCAACCAGGTACGAAATGAACCCTAAATCCTCTTAAGGTTTTGTACTTATTGATTATGTCTTTTAAAACTTTATTAAGGGCATGACCCATATGAAGCGCTCCATTTGCATAAGGAGGGCCATCATGTAATGTAAATATTTCGCCTGAATTGCTTGAACCTAATTGGAAATCAATATCATTGTTAGCCCAAAAATTCTGAATCTCAGGTTCTCTTACAACTGAGTTAGCACGCATTGAGAAGTCAGTTTTTAATAAATTTAAAGTTTCTTTATAAGAAAAGTCTGATTTTTGTTCTTTGCTATTTTGAGATTTCATACGACGATATAAGAAATATTGGTGATCAAAAGAATTATTTAAATAAATCTAATTCATTATATTCTTTCTTAATTGACCTGTAGTTTTTTTGGGATGTTTCAAATAACCAATTTATTTGATTTCAGACTTTTATATTATCATTTTTATCATTTCTTACCCACTTTTTTTGGGTTGTATTTTTATTATTGCTACCAAAATTAAAAAAATTTGAAGGTTTCGTGAAATCACCGAATACCAGATTTATAGATTCTAATATTTTCAAAAAGTTATTTTTAAACTCCAAAAAGGTAATTAATTTTTTCTTTTCGTTATCTGTCAATTGGTACCATCTAGATAAAAAAAGCTCTACTAGATAAAAAATAACTAGTACTGTTAAAAAAAGGAAAATTACAAAAAATGATTCATCTAATGTTTTATTTTTAATTATTAATATCAAACCTATTAATAAATTTAAAAAAGCTTTTATTAAGTCTTTTGGTTTACCGAGCTCAAGATAAATTATCGGTACAGTTAGAAAAATGGTCCCAACTAAAATATAAAAAGTTCCCAAATAAAATATCAAACTATTCATTAAATTAACTACTTAATTAAATTATAAGAGTTGATATCAATAAACAAACTATCTATCAGAATTTCCTTAAGTGCGGTCGGGGAGACTTGAACTCCCACACCCGAAGATACGAGTACCTAAAACTCGCGCGTCTACCAATTCCGCCACGACCGCTCAAATAAAATAATAATTGAAAGAGGTTTATTTTAAAAATTTTTTTTCTTAAGATGATTAATTTGACACATTAAAATTAAATTAAAAATCTCCTAAAAGAAATTTTTTATGTTTGAGCATGCAATCATCTTAAAATATTAGTTATATTATTTAAAGAATAAAAGAAACGATTTCAAACTTAACCAGTAAAAATACAACGAAAAATACTAATTCTTCAAAAACATTTAATTGGCAAAAAGAGATTAAAAATTACGTAGATCCGCCAAGTTTTTGGAATCCAACATTAGGTTTATTTTTTGGCGGTTATTTTCTCGCTTTTCTTAGCATATGGCAATGGTATAGAGGTGTTTGGCCTTTACCTTTACTTGTAGCCACTGCTTTTTTAGCTTTACATATTGAAGGTACTGTTATTCATGATGCCTGTCATAAAGCTGCTCATCCAGTTCCTTGGATAAATCAAGCAATGGGCCATGGCTCAGCTATTCTATTAGGGTTTAGCTTCCCAGTTTTTACGAGAGTTCATTTACAACATCATATTCACGTAAATCACCCCAAAAATGATCCAGATCATATTGTCAGTACTTTTGGTCCAATTTGGCTAATTGCTCCAAGATTTTTTTATCATGAGGTGTTTTTCTTTCAAAGAAAACTTTGGCGAAGATATGAATTACTACAATGGGGAATTGAAAGATCCATATTCATAACAATTATCTTGGCAGGTTTGAAATTTGACTTTATGAATTTAATTTATAATTTATGGTTCGGCCCAGCATTAATGGTAGGAGTCACTTTAGGAATATTTTTTGATTATTTACCCCATAGACCATTTCGATCAAGAAATAAATGGATAAATTCTCGAGTTTATCCAAGCAAATTTATGAATTTATTAATAATGGGACAAAATTACCATCTCATTCATCATCTTTGGCCTTCGATTCCTTGGTTTGAATACAAAATAGCTTATGAAAAAACTAAGCCTTTATTGGATAAAAAAGGCTCCCCTCAAAGGGTTGGGATATTTGAAAGTAAAGAAGACATTTTTAACTTTATTTATGATTTATTAATAGGTGTAAGGAGTCATAGCAAAAAGAGGGGGAAAATAAGAAAAATCATAAATTTATATCCAGGCTTTAAAATAAAAAAATTTTTATTAAAGATAGTCAACAAAACATTTATTGGAAGCAACTAACTTACTCATTCATTAATAATTTTTGGTACTTTAAAATATTTATCTTCTCTCGATGGACCCAATTCTAAAAGTTCTTCATTGCAATCAGAATTTTTCTTTTCGTCTTTTCTAAATACATTTACAACCTCTATAGCTCTCGTTGTACAGGGGACATCATCTGTATCAATTTTTTCAAGTTGTCTTATATAATCCAATATCTTTTCTAATTGTTCTGCATGATTATTAATTTCATTCTCGTTAAGTTCTAATCTCGCTAAATGAGCAACTTTTTTTACTTCCTCTTTAGTTATTTTTGTCATACATTTAATATCTTTCTTATTAAATAATAGTTTATTAAGAACAACTTATTTACATATCCTTTGAATTTCAAATAATTTAAAAAAATAATCACATCTTTTTGAAAATCAATATCAATTAATAGCCTTAATTATTTTTCTCAGCTAAATATGTTATTAGATAGATATTGAAAAATAGAAGAAGAATTCTTTCCAAAAAATTTTTTTTATCGGCACTCTAAACTTGTTGCTCCTGATTTAATAGGCTGTTACCTCATAAAAAAAAATAATGAGATAGATCAAGTTAAAGGGGTTATTGTTGAAACTGAAGCTTATTCACAGGAAGAAGAGGCCTGTCATGGCTACCGCAAAATGACTGAATCAAACAAATCATTATTTGGCAAACCTGGCACATTTTATATTTACAAATCTTATGGCATTCATCATTGTTTAAACATAGTTACTGATAAAGAAAATTTTGCGAGTGGTGTTTTGATAAGATCAGTTTTTATCTCTAATAAGAATGAAAGATTAGCTTCTGGACCTGGCCTAGTAACTAAAACATTCAGTGTAGACATTTCATTTAACTCACTTGAAGTTCTTAATAACAAATCTTTATGGATTTCTCCACGAGACTCCACTCTAGAAGAAAAAGATCTTATTCAAACTACGAGAATTGGCATATCAAAGGCAAAAAATATAAAATGGCGTTGGTATCTCAAAAATAGTAGGAGTGTAAGTAAAAGATTAAAAGGTGACAGAACACCTAAATTTCAATAATCATTTATCTTTTTAAGCGTAATGCAAATTTGGCCTCATAAACATATCCACACACTAGCTAATTTTTCAATTAAAGATTATGAGTCAGTATTTGAATTAGCTAATAGATTTGATGCACTAAAGAATGCAGGAACAAAAAAGATACCGGCCTTACAAGGGACTTTGGTAACGTCTTTATTTTTTGAAGCTAGTACAAGAACAAAAAATAGTTTTGAGCTTGCAGCAAAAAGACTTTCTGCTGATGTCCAAACGTTTGCGCCATCCTCCAGCTCTTTAACAAAAGGCGAAACAATAATTGATACAGCCATAACTTATTCTGCTATGGGGGCGGATACATTAGTTATCAGACATTCATCAAGTTACATAACCTTTGAGATCGCAAAAAAACTTGATGCAATAAATTCCAAGACTTCGGTTCTTAATGCGGGAGATGGATTACATAGTCACCCCAGCCAAGGATTGCTTGACATCTATACATTGATAAAATTCTTTTCCCAAAAAACACTGAATCCAGAGGTTTTAAATTCCAAAAAAATTTTAATAATTGGAGACGTTAATCATTCAAGGGTTGCCAGGTCAAATCTTTGGGCTTTGAGTGCATTCGGCGCCGATATAATCTTATGTGGTCCTAAGACATTAATACCTGATGAATTTATCAATTTTTTAAAAACCCCCGCGCCAAATCAAATAGAAGATCCTGTTAAATCAAGAGGTTCCATAACAATTTCTAGATCATTGGAAGAATCAATAAAAATTGCAGATGCGATTATTGTTTTAAGACTCCAGAAAGAGAGAATGATGGAAAATTTACTAAGTAGCATTGATTCATATAGTTTGGATTATGGCTTAACCCCAGAGAAATTATCTTTAAATAATAAAGAAATTCCAATTCTACATCCTGGTCCCATTAACAGAGATATTGAAATAAGTAGCAAAGTGGTAGATCGATATCCTAATTGCTTAATTAATAATCAAGTTGCAAATGGTATCCCTATAAGAATGGCTTTGCTTTATCTATTACAGAAACACAACAAGTAAATTTATAGCAACTTAAGACTTTCAGTAAAGAAACCATAAAATAATCCCAATCTTAAAGAATCTAATAAAAGTACTAAAAATTTCTTTTTCCTTTCAAATCTAAAATTTCTTCTCAAAACTATTAAAAACTCAATAAAAACTACTGATAAAAAAGCGGCTACAGGATCCATGAGTTCCACAACGGCACTTACCATACCAAGAGAACTTCCAAAAAAGTAGCCAATTAAAAGTGTAATCAATGATATTGAATATCTTCGCCATGGATTATTAGCCCAAATACTTAATGTCTGAATATTTTCCACAATTTTTAGCTGAAATTTTGTCTTTTGAGGTTTAACAACCATTTTGCATTAAACTAAGCCGCTTCAGAGTTTGATTGAATTTTAGTATTTCCTTCTATTAATTCAAGTAATGCTTCCAACTGAGCCATTAATCCTCTTAATTCGCCTGGTTCAGGGAAAAGGTCATCTTCTTTTATTCCTAAATGCATTTCTCTGAGCTCTTGCCTTAAATAGCGTATGTGACTAATGACTTGCTCTCTTTTGGTTTGCGACATGATATAAATTTTTGCATTTATTTTAAGAAAGAATATTTTTGAAAAGGAGAGTTTGCATATTTATGACTGAGAATGAAGATAAATGACCTAACAACAATTTGAAAAGATTATGAAAATTGAAAATTATCATATCCTTGAAAATATGTACTTAATTCTTATATCAATTTTAAATAATTACTTGAGGCTTTATTATTAGAGTATATTGACTTTACTCAATATGAAATTCATTTCTGAAAATAAAATAAGTGAGGAACTAGTAAATTCTTTTGATGAAGAAATGACCTTTGAGCTCGCTAAAAGGCTAGAGGAAGATAATTATAATACTCCATTTGATGGTTTAAAAGACTGGCACTTACTGAGGGCTCTTGCAATCAATAGACCTGAATTAACAACTAATTATACCCATCTCCTCGATCAGGAACCTTTCGATGAAAACTAAAAGTAAGGACTCCAAAATAAAGGTTCTTTTATTAATAACTGGAAGTATTGCAGCTGTAAGAATTCCATTATTAGTTAGCCAATTAGCGAAAGAAAATTATGAAATAAGATGCGTTTTATCAAAAAATGCAGAAAAATTAATAAAGCCGCTTTCTCTTTCTATTTTAAGTAGAAACCCGTGCATTTTAGAAAATGATCAATGGTCTGATGGTCAATCAACACCTCTTCACATAGAACTAAGTAATTGGGCTGATATTTTAATCATCGCCCCTTTAACAGCGACAACATTAGCAAAATGGGTAACTGGAAATGCAGAGGGATTGATCCCAAGCATCTTAATAGCAAATATAAAGCCAATTATTGTTGCACCAGCAATGAATACACAAATGTGGCTAAATAAAGCTGTCCAAAAAAATTATGAGAATTTACAGAATTACGAAAATGTTTTGTCTTTGCAACCAAGTGAAGGCCTCTTAGCATGTGATGCTATTGGCATCGGTAAGATACCTCCAAATGATCTAATCCAATTAGCTCTTGAATTTATAGCTTCACACAAACAAAATGAATATCGCAAAGATTTACTTAATAAAGAAATTTTAATAACTGGAGGGTGTACCTCAGAGAAAATTGACGCGGCAAGACATATTACTAACAAAAGTTCTGGAGCTATGGGCCTACTTCTCTCTCAAGTAGCGAGGTTCAGGGGAGCACAAGTAAAATATGTTCATGGTCCTCTGAAAATCGATAAGAATCTTACTGATGGAATAAAAAGATATGAAATTGAAACTAGTGTTGATTTAATTAGGGCACTTAATAATGAAATATCAAATTGCGATTATTTTTTCATGAATGCAGCAGTATCTGATTTCAAGATAACCTCTGATACTTCAGCTAAAATTCCAAAAAATCAAATTAATGCTCATTTGAATCAAAACTTTGAGCTAGTCCCAGATATTTTAAAAACAATTAGTAAATCAAAAAAAGATAACCAAGTTTTTGTAGGCTTTTGTGCTTTTACAGGATCTATCGAAGAAGCACGAATGACAATTAAAGAAAAGATTATCCAAAAGGGTTGTGATTATCTATTCGCAAATCCAATTGATCTTGAAGGCCAAGGATTTGGCTTTTTGGCACAAAATGAAGGTTGGTTATTCGATACTAATAATATGGAACACTACATTAACAAAACATCAAAAATTGATTTAGCAAATAAATTAATAACCCAAATTATTTCATTAAAAAAATAAAAAAAAATTTTTTAATTTGTATTTTTTTGTAATCTTAATCATTAAAAATAATGTGATAGCTTAAAATAATTCCAGTTTTTTAAAATCTAAAAAGCTACGGGTTGTTTCGAGGATTTAATAGTCCTATCTTTTATGGTCCTTTCCCTTGTAATATCCGTACTGAACTTATTAGATGACCTTTAATCTATCGTCACAGAACTTTACTGCAACTTTAATTATGAGAATTCGTTCTTTCTTAGCTTTTGTTATTTCAATTTGTATAACTTTTGCTTTCGTACCTGTTAAAACATTTGCTTTTTCTGAAAGAGGAAATGCACAATTCACAGATGTTGTTAACACAGGAAAAGCTAATGATTGCCCTACATTAGACTCATCTCTTGTCGGATCAATATCTCTAGGGAATGGAGATAGCCTTAAAGGAATATGCATGCATCCAACAGAAGTTTATGTAAAAGTGCCAGGGACAAAACGAAAAGCTGCAGAATTTGTTTCTACAAAAATTATTAGTCCTAGAAATAACACCACAGTGACAGAAGTTTATGGAGATATAGATTCAGGAACTTTCACTGAAAAAGGTGGTATTGATTTTCAACTTATTACTGTATTAACTCCTGGTGGTTTAGAGGTGCCATTTGCATTCTCAGCAAAAGATCTTACAGCTGATTTACCTTCATCTATTGAGCCAGGCACTGAGGTTAGTGGTTCAACATTTACACCTAACTACAGAACTGGTGACTTTCTAGATCCTAAGGCAAGAGCTAAAAATACTGGTGTTGAATATGCTCAAGGTTTAGTTGCATTAGGAGGAGATGACGAAGAACTTGCAAAAGAAAATATTAAAGTTGATGTAAACGGTACTGGCGTTATTACTCTTTCAATCAACAATGTAGATTCTGACACAGACGAATTTGCTGGTACTTTTGAAGCTATCCAACCTTCAGATACAGATATGGGTTCAAAGGATCCACTTGATGTAAAAATAATTGGGGAGCTTTACGGAAGAAAGGCATAAATCCTACTCAAGAGAAAAAGGGGGTTAAACCCCTCTTTTTTTTTCAAAATTTTTCTTTATCAATTTAAAAAATGGAATTACAACAAAAAACTAAAACAGATACTAATGGACTAATACCGCCTTATGGAGGGGAACTAAAAAATTTAATTATCAAAGATAAAAACCTTAAAAATGATCTTATCTCTAAAGCTACTTATGAGTTTGAATGTAGCGAGAGAAATGCATGCGATGTAGAACTTTTGATGGTTGGAGCTTTTTCTCCATTGGAAGGTTTTATGGATGAAAATAACTACAATTCGGTAATTAAAAATAATAGAAATACAAACGGGTTGCTTTTTGGCTTGCCTATTGTATTTGATTCAAATAATGAAAAAGTAAAAGCTGGAGAGACAATATTGCTTACTTATAAAAAACAAAAAATAGCAGTTTTAGAAGTTAGCTCTAAATGGGAGCCTGACAAATCCTTAGAAGCTGAACTTTGTTATGGTACTAATTCTTTAGATCATCCTGCTGTTAAGATGATTTTTAACGAGAGAGGGAGATTTTATATAGGAGGAAGAGTTTATGGTTTCGAACTACCAATTAGAGAATTCCCCTGCAAAACCCCAGAAGAAGTTAGATCTACACTGCCATCAAATCATGATGTAGTTGCATTTCAATGCAGAAATCCAATTCATAGAGCACATTATGAATTATTTACTAATGCCTTACTTTCAGATAATGTCTCCTCTAACTCAGTTGTTTTAGTTCATCCAACTTGTGGGCCAACTCAACAAGATGATATCCCTGGAAAAGTTAGATATTTGACCTATAAAGAATTAGAAGAGGAAATATCTGATGAAAGAATAAAATGGGCTTTTTTACCTTATTCAATGCATATGGCAGGGCCAAGAGAAGCTCTTCAACATATGATAATCAGAAGAAATTATGGCTGCACCCATTTTATTATTGGTAGAGATATGGCTGGTTGTAAGTCATCATCAACTGGTGAAGATTTTTATGGTCCATATGACGCCCAGAATTTTGCGAATAAGTGTGCAGATGAATTGATGATGCAAACTGTTCCTTCAAAAAATTTAGTTTATACGAAGGAAAAAGGATATATAACAGCTGAAGAAGCTAAAGAATTTAATTATGAAATTATGAAACTTAGTGGTACTGAATTTAGAAAGAAATTGAGGAATGGCGAACCAATTCCTGAATGGTTTGCATTCAAAAGTGTAGTAGATGTTCTAAGACGCTCTTAATATTGTTTTATTATTAGTATTATAGATTTATTAAAGATTTTTTATCGTGAACAAACGTTGGAGAAACGTAGGACTTTATGTCCTAGCTGTTATTACTGTAATTTTCATTGGTACTTCAGTTTTTGATAAACCTAGTACTGAAAGTTCTACAAAGACCTTGAGATATAGTGATTTTATAGAGGCAGTTCAAGATAAAGAAATCAGTAGAGTCCTAATATCTCCAGATAATGCCACAGCTCAAGTTGTTGAAAATGATGGGAGCAGGTCTGAGGTCAATTTAGCCCCTGACAAAGATTTATTAAAAATACTGACTGAGAATAATGTAGATATAGCTGTAACTCCTACAAAATTAGCCAATCCATGGCAACAGGCTGTAAGTAGCTTAATTTTCCCAGTACTTTTGATTGGAGGCCTATTTTTTCTTTTCAGAAGATCCCAAAGTGGTAATGCTGGAGGTGGTAACCCTGCCATGAGTTTTGGCAAAAGCAAAGCTAGACTGCAAATGGAACCATCTACACAAGTAACCTTTTCAGATGTTGCTGGTGTTGAAGGTGCAAAATTAGAACTCACAGAAGTTGTAGATTTTCTTAAGAGCCCAGATAGATTTACTGCAGTCGGAGCAAAAATTCCAAAAGGAGTTCTTCTTGTTGGCCCTCCTGGTACAGGAAAAACATTGTTAGCAAAAGCAGTAGCTGGAGAAGCAGGTGTACCTTTTTTCTCAATATCTGGTTCAGAATTTGTAGAGATGTTTGTAGGAGTTGGAGCTAGCAGAGTTAGAGATCTTTTTGAACAAGCTAAAAAGAATGCTCCTTGTATTGTGTTTATTGACGAAATAGATGCAGTTGGAAGACAAAGAGGAGCTGGTATGGGCGGAGGAAATGATGAAAGAGAACAAACATTAAATCAACTCTTAACCGAAATGGATGGTTTTGAAGGTAATTCAGGAATAATAATAGTTGCTGCCACCAACAGACCAGATGTCTTAGATTCAGCTTTAATGCGTCCTGGAAGATTCGATAGACAGGTAACAGTAGATAGACCAGATTATGCTGGAAGATTGCAGATATTAAATGTTCATGCGAAAGATAAAACTCTTTCAAAAGACGTTGATTTAGATAAAGTTGCTAGAAGAACACCAGGATTTACTGGTGCAGATTTAGCTAATCTTTTAAATGAAGCAGCAATACTAGCAGCTAGAAAAGATTTAGATAAAGTAAGTAATGATGAAGTCGGTGATGCCATTGAAAGAGTTATGGCTGGTCCAGAAAAGAAAGATAGAGTCATCAGTGATAAGAAAAAAGAATTAGTTGCTTATCACGAAGCTGGTCATGCACTCGTTGGAGCATTAATGCCTGATTATGATCCAGTAGCAAAAGTTTCAATAATTCCTAGAGGTCAAGCTGGAGGTTTAACCTTCTTTACTCCAAGTGAAGAAAGAATGGAATCTGGTCTTTACTCTCGTTCTTACCTTCAAAATCAAATGGCTGTAGCTCTTGGTGGAAGAGTTGCTGAAGAAATAGTCTATGGCGAAGAAGAGGTAACAACCGGAGCTTCAAATGATTTACAACAAGTTGCCAATGTAGCAAGACAAATGATCACTAAATTTGGTATGAGTGACAAAATAGGTCCAGTCGCTCTAGGTCAATCTCAAGGTGGAATGTTTCTCGGAAGAGATATGAGTTCTACAAGAGACTTCTCTGAAGACACAGCCGCAACAATTGATGTAGAGGTTTCAGAACTTGTTGATGTTGCCTATAAGAGAGCTACAAAAGTTTTAACAGACAATAGAACTGTTCTTGACGAAATGGCTCAAATGCTAATTGAAAGAGAAACTATAGATACTGAAGATATCCAAGACTTGCTCAACCGCTCAGAAGTAAAAGTCGCAAACTATATTTAACGCGGAATTTTAAATTTTTAATGCATAACAAAGAAGATTCTTTTTCGGAGTACCTGAAAATTGAGTCTTTTTTTTTACTTATAAAACCTGAAGATAATATTTACTCAAATACCTCTATAAGAAATTCATTTTTTGAAGAATTAGAAAACTTAGTAAAATTAGGATTAAAGAATATTGAAATAAGTTGGTCTAACAACGAAAATTGGTTCGATTTTGTATCCGATATCAAAATTAAATATCCAAGAATTAATTTAGGCTCTGCCTCCATAGTTAATAAGCAATCAATAGAAGATTCTTTAAAAATTGGATTAAATTTTTCGATGATGAAATTTTGGGATAAAGATCTTTTCAATTATGCGCAGTCAAAAAATTATTTATTAATTCCTGGAATTAATAATTTAAAAGATCTTAAGGAAGCGATAGATTTAAATTGCAACATTATCAAAATTTACCCAATAAAAAGTAAAGATAGTTCGATAAATATACTCAACTATAAAAATATTGATTTCATTGCTGCTGGAGGACTATCAATCAATGATTTAAAAACTTATAAATCTTTAGGGTATAAAGCAGTTGTAATTGGAGATAAAGCTATCAAAAATAAAAAATTTGATCCAAAAATATATGAATGGCTCAAAAATAATTAAGTTAAGGATAAATATAATTTATTCAACAAAACTACTACTTATTTATTAAGTCACATTGAGCATGATTTAGAAGCAAATGATCAGCAAGTACTAAAGCTACCATAGCATCAACCATGGGAACTGCTCTTGGTAGAACGCATGGATCGTGTCTCCCTTTTGCTTTCATAAGTACTTCTTTACCTTCAGCATTTACTGTTTTCTGTTCTTTCCCAATGGTTGCTGTAGGTTTAAAAGCTATCTTCATCTCGATATTTTCACCATTACTTATTCCGCCCTGTATACCTCCTGAATTGTTTGATGTTGTTCTTAACTTACTAATATCATCAGACTTGATGAAGGCATCATTATGTTCGCTTCCTTTTAAATAAGTTCCAGAGAAACCTGAACCTATTTCAAAGCCTTTCGTGGCAGGCAAAGACATCAAAGCCTTTGCTAAATCAGCTTCTAATTTATCAAAAACAGGCATTCCAAGACCAGAGGGAACATTTCTTACTAGACATTCAATAACACCGCCGCAAGAGTCTCCTTGACGCTTTAATTCCTTAATTCTCTCGATCATTTCTGTTGATACCTTTTCATCAGGACATCTAACAATATTAGAATCTATTTTTTTGAGAGAAATCTTCTCTTTATTTATATCAGAATCAATATCATGTATACGCTTTACCCAAGATAGTATTTCAGTGTTACAGAAGGTTTTTAATAATTGTTTTGCTACAGCACCAGCAGCTACTCTCCCAATTGTTTCTCTAGCAGAGGCTCTTCCACCGCCAGAACTTGCCTGAATTCCATATTTCAGATGATATGTACCATCTGCATGAGAAGGTCTAAATACCTGCTCCAAATTATTATAATCTCCTGGTCTTTGATCCTTATTTCTTACCAACATTGCTATTGGAGTTCCAAGTGTTAACCCTTCCTTTATCCCACTTAATATTTCAATTTTATCTTCTTCATTTCTGGGTGTTGTAATGTCACTTTGGCCAGGTCTGCGCCTATCTAATTCATTTTGTATCAGATTTATATCTATTTTTAACTTAGGTGGACATCCATCAAGGATAACTCCTACTGCACCACCATGTGATTCTCCAAAAGTACTAACACGAAAAATTTTTCCAAAACTACTACTCATAGAAATATCAAATGTTTTATCTATATATAAACATTATATGAAACCAATTGAAAATTAAACAAAAAAAAGCCCCCAAAAAGGGGGCTTGTAAATTTAAGAACTTTAAGCTTAACCGATAGCTGGAGCTGAAAGAGCTACTGTTGTAGACTCAGCTGCTGCTAGATCAAGTGGGAAGTTGTGAGCGTTACGCTCGTGCATTACTTCCATACCTAGGTTTGCTCTGTTAAGAACGTCACCCCATGTAGGAACAATCTTACCGTTTGCATCAACAACTGACTGGTTGAAGTTGAAACCGTTAAGGTTGAATGCCATTGTGCAGATACCCATTGAAGTTAACCATACACAAACAACTGGGAATACAGCTAGGAAGAAGTGAAGACTTCTGCTGTTGTTGAAACTTGCATATTGGAAGATCAAACGACCGAAGTAGCCATGAGCTGCAACGATGTTATATGTTTCTTC
Source organism: Prochlorococcus sp. ALOHA_ZT_50 (assembly GCF_022447305.1). Lineage (NCBI taxonomy): Bacteria > Bacillati > Cyanobacteriota > Cyanophyceae > Synechococcales > Prochlorococcaceae > Prochlorococcus > Prochlorococcus sp. ALOHA_ZT_50. Next base: position 18,407 of record NZ_JAKVCI010000001.1, read on the forward strand.
TTCTTGTCCGAACTTGTAACCATAGTTCTGAGACTCTGTCTCAGTTGTTTCTCTGATTAGAGATGAAGTAACAAGTGAACCGTGCATAGCTGAGAATAAAGATCCTCCGAACATACCAGCAACACCAGCCATGTGGAATGGGTGCATAAGAATGTTGTGCTCTGCCTGGAAAACAAACATGAAGTTGAATGTTCCAGAGATACCTAGAGGCATTCCGTCAGAGAATGAACCTTGACCGAATGGGTATACAAGAAATACTGCGAAAGCTGCTGAAACTGGTGCAGAGTATGCAACACAGATCCAAGGACGCATACCTAAACGGTATGAAAGCTCCCACTGTCTTCCCATGTATGCTGAGATACCAATTAGGAAGTGGAAAATTACAAGCTGGTAAGGACCACCGTTGTATAACCACTCATCTACAGTAGCTGCTTCCCAAATTGGGTAGAAGTGTAGACCAATAGCGTTAGATGAAGGAACAACTGCACCTGAGATGATGTTGTTTCCATATAGGAATGAACCAGCAACTGGCTCTCTAATTCCGTCGATGTCTACTGGTGGTGCTGCGATGAATGCAACGATGAAGCAAGCCGCTGCTGTAAGAAGGCATGGAATCATTAAGACGCCGAACCAACCAACATAAATTCTGTTGTTAGTTGATGTTACCCACTCACAAAACTGTGGCCAACCTTTTAACAGCGAAGAACGCTGCTGCTGAATAGTTGTCATGAGTTCGTAAAGTATGTCTCTAAAGTGAGACGTGTAAATAAAAACGGAAAATAAATTCCGCTTCGAAGATTTTAGACCAAAATCGCTAAAAATGTGTAAATATTTTTTCTTTAAGTAAACTTATTTTTTGGAAAACAGGAGAAAAGAACTTCCATGTCTTAAGATTTTCTTTGTTATTGAGGATTCAACTTGGTAATAATCGAATGGCTTCTTAACGGAAAAAGATCTAGAGAGGTAGTTTCCTTAAGAGAGGCTAAGCATAGAAGACTGCAATTAGAGGCTTTTGGAGCTGTTATTTATTGGAGTGAAAGAATTTAGGTTTTTAAGGTTTAAAAATTAGAAAAAAAAATAAAAGTATTAAATATTAAATAAACTTATCTATAAAATAAAAAATCCTTATTAGTTTTCAACGATTTATTGTTCCGGTTTCTTAATTTAAAAACTTTCAAACTCTTGAACCCATTGTTTTTTGGAACAAATCACTTCTTTTTTTGTGTAGCTCATGGCAATTTTTTTTTCCTTATAAGCAACTTCTCCAATAAAAACAGGCCAAATCAATTGGTCCCGTTCATATTTGTGGATTATTCCTTGGCTATCCAGAAATAATGGATCTCCTTTTTTAATCATTTTCCAATCTTGGTTTATTCTCTCAGGATGAATTATGCCATCAATATCTCCCTTTTCATCTCTTGGATAATCTATACTCCCTTGATGAACATGAACCACTAATTCCTTTGGAAGTTCTATAAGTTTATTTTTTAGTTTATCTATCTCTTCCCTTAGGGAGCTAATTATTAGAGAGAATCTATTTATAATATTTTGATCATAAAAATTTTGTGCGACAGCTCCTATTTCAATAACTAAACCACATGGCCAAGCTTCTACAAGAAAGCCTGTTTGGGCTTTATCTTTTTCGTGCAAATAAATAGGCAATCCAAATTTGTTCTGCAGTAATGCAGCTAAACAAAAATCTTTGAATCTCCTCCCATACAAAACAATGCTAGTTCCCATATTTGCAGTAGTAGTATGCAAATCGATTGCAATTTGACAGGGTTTAGATCCGTCAATTCCAAATTCATCTACTAAAAAATTGGCTCTATTAGTTTCATAAAAGCTATTCTTGTGTTGATCAAAATTCTCACTTTCTTTAAAAGATCTATTTAAATCTACATCTATATATCTGCAACCTTTTTCATAGGCAGCAGGATTACCTATGATGTACTCATACTCAATACCATTATTTAAACTATTTTCCTTTCTATTAAATTGCTTAACAGCCCAAACAGGATTAATTTCATTCCCATGAGTGCCTGAAACGATAAGTATTCTTTGAACAGTCATTTTTTCTTTAAAAATAAAATTTTATGCAAAATAAATACCTTATAAAGGCCTCCAGAAAATTCTGGTTTTGGTTTTGGACCCAATTAATGAATGGCTTCGCGCCATCAGATTTACATGGTAATTATAAAAGGCCTAAAGGTATAACAATTGATAGTGAATACGATATTAATAATGAGAATGGACAAATTTATTTATTGGTAGGGAATTCTTGTCCATGGTGTCAAAGAACTTTACTCGTCCACGAAATAAAACATTTATCTAAAAAAGTTAAAGTTATTTTTTTAAAAGCAGATGTTGAGCATGGCGAATGGATTTTCAATACAAAGATTAAGGGATGTATAAGACTTTCAGACCTTTACAAAAAAGCTAATAAAAAGATTATTTTTAGAGCGACATTACCTCTTTTAATTAGCTTTGTAAAAGATGAAGTAAATATTCTGTCTAATGAAAGTTCACAGATTATAAGACTACTCAATTCAATAAAAAGTGAATCGAAATATCAGGCATTAAGTATTAAAGATGGTAATCAAAAATTTTTAGATTTAATTAATAACAGCATTAATGATGGCGTATATAAATGTGGTTTCGCCAGAAACCAGTCAGCTTACGAAAAAGCAAGTCAAAATCTTTTCGCAGCTATAAATGAAATTGAAAATTTACTACAGAAAAATAAAGGGGACTGGATATTTGGAGAAGAGTTAACCTACGCAGATATTTACCTTTTTCCAACGCTTATAAGATGGGAATTGATATATAGCAAACTTTTCAAATGTACTGAACAAGAACTATCAAGTTTTGAAAAGATTATTGAATGGAGATTAAAATTCTTTAAATTATCTAACGTAAATAGGACATGCTTCGACAATGAATGGAAAAAAGATTACTACAAAGCTTTATTCCCTTTAAACCCAAATCAACTAATCCCAGTTTTACCATCGCTAGAGGAAATAATGAGATTAGAGTCCGAAAAAATATAAAAATCAATTTCCAAAAAAAAATGATGTTGTAATGAACACTTATTTAGTTCATAGATAATGCAATTTCATTAGAAATTAACTATGTTATGTATGTCTACTAAAGTACGAAAAGCTTAAAATGAAATCCATTGACGAACACATCCAAAAAGATCAATCGGAAATCGAATCTGCAAAAGCAGAGGGCAATCTTCCAAAGGTCAGACATTTAACTGAAGAGCTAAAAGAACTCGAAGAATATAAGGATCATCATCCAGATGATAAACATGACCCTAATGCTTTGGAACTATTCTGCGATGCCAACCCGGATGAACCAGAATGTCTTGTTTATGATGATTAAGTTTTCTTTTGATAGATAATGCACAATAAAAAAGGGCTCTAAAAGCCCTTTTTTTTATTTATTAATTCTATTAGTAATCTCTATTAAAGTCGGATGGACTTCCTGTAAGCGAACAAACAACCGACTCCTCATTTTTCATTTCCTTGACTTCTACAATTGGTCTTCCCATTTTCTTCAAAACCTCAATATCTTGAATGGTTTGACATCTAGCTATTATTTTTCCTTGTTGATCAAAGCAAGTATAGAAATTCATATTGTGTTTAAAGAAGTATCTTATTTATGACTAATTTTCATTATTAAATCAAGTGTTTTTTTTACAAAAAAATTTTAAATTTAAGTTAGATCCTTTTCCATACTTCAGAAAGCAGTGAAGATAAACCTTTTTTTAAAGATGAAGAAATAACTAAAACTTTCTTTTTAGATAAATCTTCTAACTTTTTTGAAATTATTTTCAAATAATCATCATCTACCAGCTCCATTTTATTCAATACTATTATCCTCTCTTTATCTAAAAGACCTTTTCCATATTTTTTTAATTCCTGCTCAATTATCTCAAAATCATGTAAAGGATTTTCTGCAATTGCATCAATTAAGTGAACAAGTATCTTCGTTCTTTGGATGTGCCTTAAAAAATCATGCCCTAAACCTACTCCATCAGCTGCACCTGATATTAATCCAGGAATATCCGCAAAAAGGCAACCATTCCCATCAATTTTTCTTACTACACCTAAGTTAGGTATTAGAGTTGTGAAAGGATAATTTGCGATTTTTGGACGGGCAGATGATACAACGGAAATCAAAGTACTTTTCCCAGCATTTGGAAGGCCTATAATCCCAACCTCTGCAAGAAGTTTTAGTTCTAATTGAACCTCCCATATCTCACCATCTTTTCCTTCAGTGAATGATTCTGGGGCTCTATTTTGATTACTTAAATAGTAAGCATTACCATGTCCACCTCTTCCTCCAATGGCAATAGTTAAACTCTGTTTATCTTTAGTTAAGTCTCCTAAAATAATGCCGGTTTTAATATCCCTTATTTCTGTACCGCAGGGTACTTTAAGGATTGTATCCTCACCTGAAGCACCTGATCTCTTATTAGGACCTCCTTTGCATCCATCTTCAGCAATTATTTCACGTTTGAATTTGAAATCTAATAATGTTTGAAGATTATTATCAGCCATCAAAATAACTGAACCCCCTCTGCCACCATTTCCCCCCGAAGGTCCTCCAGCAGGAACGAATTTTTCTCTTCTAAATGAAACTATTCCATTTCCACCTTTTCCAGCTTTAAGAATAATGTTTGCTTGATCAATAAATTGCACTTAATACGCTTATTAAATTGTTTTCTAGGTATTTTAAATTTTATTTTATCCACGCAATACTGCAACCAGGTCCACCCTCGTTGTTGGCTGCATCTTCAATCTTATCAACATAATTTAAACCTGATAACCAATTTCTTAGTCCTTTTTTTAATTTCCCTGTGCCAATTCCATGAACAATCCATAGCGGTCCATGAAATTTTCTAATTTTCTCCTCAATAATTATTTCGGCTTCATGAACTCTTAACCCTCTTACGTCAATTGTATTTTTACTCGTTCTAATTTTAGAAAAAGAAAAATCTTCTCTTGTAGACTTGATCTCAATTTTTGACCTTTTGAAATTAGGCTTTTCTCCATTAATACCTTCAAAGTCATTTACAGATAATGTGCTTCTGAATGAACCACATTTAACTTCGTAAAAACCACCTTTTTTATCTAAATCTACAATTTGTCCCGTACTATTTAGACTTTTAATTTTTACAAAATCGCCTACCTGAGGATTCCATGATATTGACTTTTCAAATTTTTTTTGGGTTAAATGTTCCGTCTCAATTTCCTTTAATCTTTTTCCAATAATTCTCGTATCCTCTCCATTAACATTTTTATCTCTTAATTTTTTAATCAAATCTATTACCTCTTTTTTAGCGGATACAATATGTTTTGATAATTTAGACCTTTCAATTTCCTGGATTTTTTCAGCATTTATTTTTTGATATTCATAATTTCTCTTCAGTTCATCATGTAATATTTCAGTCCTTGCAATCAATTCTGCAGCAGCTTCTGCAGAATTTTGTTGTTTAATCCTCTCTTCCTCAAGTCCTTTAATAATACTGTTAATATTGTCAACTTCTTTTGGCTTTAGATAATTTGCAGCTTCATTGAGTATGCTTTCATCGAGACCAATTCTCTTTGAAATTGACAAAGCATTACTTCTCCCAGGAATACCCCAGTTGAGTATATATTTTGGCTTCAAAGAATCCTCATCAAAGGCAACTGATACGTTTTCAAATCTTGAGTCGTTATATTTTAAAGCCTTAATATCTCCATAATGTGTAGTTGCAAAAGTGATATCAGATTTATTTGCAAATTCTTTTAATAAAGCCATCGCAAGAGCACTTCCTTCAAGAGGATCTGTGCCAGATCCAATCTCATCTAACAAAACAACTGATAATCCTTTCTTATTATCAAGTGAATCTAATATCTCTTTTATGCGGGATATATGCCCACTGAAGGTAGATAAATTTTCTTCTAATGATTGATTATCTCCTATATCCACATATATATTTGGACAAAAAGGGATAATAGGATTATTAGTTGAAGGTATCAATAATCCTGCTCTAGCCATAAGTAAAGACAAGCCCAAACCTTTTAAAGCTGCTGTTTTACCTCCAGTATTTGGACCTGTAATAGCTACAACCTTAATATTTCTATTTATATAAAAATCGACAGCTACTGGTGGAGGGGCTCCTTTTTTCTTATGTTCCCAAATCAATAACGGATGAGAAAAACCAATTAAAGAAATAATAGGATTTTTCTCAAACGTAGGAGTTTTGCCTCCAATCCATTTCGAATATCTTGAACGAGTTAGAGCATTTTCTAATCTCAATAAAATGGATGCCATTTCAATAAGATTTTCTGAATTATCACTAACAACTTGGGACCATTTCTTAAGTAATTTAAATTCTTCTGCTGTGATCCTAGCCTCTAAAGAAGCAATCTTATTACCTTTAGTTACTACACTTTCAGGCTCAAAATATACTGTATTTCCTGAAGATGAAGAGTCATGAATTATGCCTTTAAATTTATCTACATAATTAACTTTCACTGCTAAAACAGGCCTTCCATATCGATCTCCAATAGTAGTATCTTGCAAATAAGCTAAATTCTTTTGAATAAATTTCTCAACTAATATTTTTCTTTCAAGTTTCTTAGATAATAATTCTTTTCTAAGAATAGATAGTTCATTACTAGCATTGTCTGAAATCCTTCCATTAGATTCAATGCCTTTTTTAAAAATCGTTTCGATATTCTGATGGTCAATTAAATTTTTTGTAAATGATGAAATATAAGGCCTTTGTTCAAAATCTAATAAGATTTTTTTTAAATTTCTTGCTGCAGCAATTGTTTTCGCTATTTCTAACAATTCAGAAGATGAAATTACACCTCCCTTGGAACAAATTTCAATATTTCTACTAATATCAAAAACACCAGAAAAACTAATTGATTTATCTAAATTATTTTCTAGCTCATTTATTTCAACAGTTTCATTCAACAGTCTTTTAGAGGCTTCGTATTCTGAAGGAATACCAAAACTTAAAATTGCTCGTTTACCCATTTCCGTTGAGGCGAATGAAGATAAATGCGTTTTTAATGAATCCCACTCTAAAAGGTTTATAGATTCTTCTTCTAAGGTGTTATCTGAATATGATTTTTTAGAATAACTTTTCTCTTGCATACAAAAAAAAAGAATCAAACATTCGATTGAATCCCTTCAGGAGGAACATAAAGCATCTCAAGCCAGTTTCCTTCAGTATCCTTCATATAAAAAGATGCTGTTCCATCTCTATGCTCATGTAAAGGACCAACTTTTACACCAGAATTTTTTAAATCATTTTGAATATTTTCCACTTCTTTTTTATTTTCAAAATGAAAAGCAAAGTGAGGTCCCGCAGCTTTGTAGCTAGGGCCTAACAACGCAAGTCCATCTTTCCCTTTACCTGCCTCTAAATAAGACCAATCTTTATCATCCCAAACCAAATTCATACCCAGCTTAATATAAAAAGATTTCGCCCTTTCGAGATTCTCTACTCTAAGTGCAATGTGACCAATCCTATTTACTCCTTGTGAAAACTTCAAAACAAAGCAATTAATTTATTACTTATCTAAGAATAAACCAAATTTTTGTTAATAATGAGTTTTTAAGTATCCTGCAACCATTGAGATGCATCACAAGCATGATAAGTGAGTATTAATTTTGCTCCTGCTCTTTTAAAACTAAGCAATGTCTCTAAAACAATATCTTTTTCGTTAATCCAGTTCTTCATAGCAGCAGACTTTACCATGGAATACTCCCCACTAACGTTGTATGCAGCTATGGGTTTATTTGAAAAAGTGCTTAATCTATAAACAATATCCAAGTATGAAATTCCTGGTTTTACCATCAAAATATCAGCTCCTTCATACTGATCCAATGCAGATTCAATTAAAGCCTCTTTTGAATTGGCAGGGTCCATTTGATATGTAGACTTATTGTCTGGAATTATTTTCTTACTATTTTCTCTAGGAGCCGAATCTAAAGCAGTTCTAAACGGACCATAATAAGCAGATGAATATTTAGCTGTATAACTAATAATACCTACATCACTAAATCCTTCACTATCAAGAGCAGTCCTAATTGCTCCAACTCTCCCATCCATCATGTCACTAGGGCCAATAAAATCTGCTCCAGCTCTAGCTTGAGTTAAAGCTTGTTTTTTTAAAATTTCAATCGTTTCATCATTCAATATTTTTCCAGTTTCATCAACTAATCCATCATGACCATCACAAGAGTATGGGTCCAAGGCAACATCTGTCATTATTGCCATTTCTGGAATCTCTTTTTTTAATATTCGAATAGCTTTAGGTATTAAACCGTCTTCATTAAAACATTCTGCTCCATCTTCAGTCTTTAAGCTATCGTTAATTTTTGGGAAAAGAACCACACACCTTATTCCCAATTCCCATGCCCTAGTAACCTCCTTTATTAAGCCATTAATATCCCATCTATAAGTTCCGGGCATTGCTGAAATTTCCTCTTTAAAATCTTTTTCATGAATAAATAATGGATATATAAAGTCCGATGCCTTTAGATGGTTTTCTCTAACCATTTCTCTAATTGCCTCAGTTCTTCTTAATCTTCTTGGACGAATAATCGAATTCATTTGAATATTATTAAATTGAAAAATATTTATCTAATACATTAATCGCTTGCCTCGCACATAAATCAATCAGAGACTACTTTTGTTCAGGAAAATTAACTAAAATTTATTTAATAAGAGCAAAAAAAGTTACAAAAATATTTTGCACAATCTTCATTTTTCACAAATTTACGTCATTAAGAGATAATATCTTCTAGTTAAGTATTTATTTTAAGGAGAGCATCTTTGAAAATAATTAATGGATTTCATCTGAAAAATGTAAGAGGCGATATTCTTGGAGGCATCACAGCCGCAGTAGTGGCTTTACCTCTCGCTCTTGCTTTTGGTAATGCTGCGTTAGGACCTGGCGGAGCAATTTATGGACTATATGGAGCAGTAGTAGTTGGTTTTTTAGCAGCATTATTCGGCGGAACACCTGCTCAAGTTAGTGGACCTACCGGTCCCATGAGTGTAACTGTTGCAGGTGTAGTAGCAGGCTTAGCAGCAGTAGGGGTTCCAAGAGATCTTTCTGCAGGACAAATTTTACCTTTAGTTATGGCAGCGGTAGTCATTGGCGGCTTACTGCAAATATTATTCGGGATTCTAAAACTAGGTAAATACATTACTTTAGTTCCATATTCTGTTGTTTCAGGATTTATGTCTGGTATTGGAGTAATAATCATTGCGCTTCAGATTGGACCATTACTTGGAATTAGCACTCGAGGTGGAGTAGTCGAATCTTTAACTACTGTATTTTCAAATTTCCAGCCCAATGGTGCTGCTATTGGAGTAGCAATAATGACACTAGGTATAGTATTTCTTACTCCTAGAAAAATAAGTCAGTGGGTTCCTTCTCCTCTCTTGGCCCTATTGATAGTTACCCCAATATCAATATTAATTTTTGGAGATGGAGCTATTGATAGAATTGGAGAAATTCCAAGGGGAGTTCCATCTTTAAATTTCCCAAGTTTTAATCAATATTTCCCAATTATTTTCAAAGCAGGATTAGTCCTAGCAGTACTTGGCGCAATTGACTCCTTACTGACATCTCTAGTAGCAGACAATATCTCTCAAACAAAACATAATTCTGATAGAGAACTTATTGGTCAAGGAATAGGAAATGCTGTTGCAGGTCTGTTTTCAGGTTTACCTGGAGCAGGAGCAACCATGAGAACAGTTATAAATGTTAAATCTGGAGGATCAACTCCCATTTCTGGTATGGTTCACTCGGTTGTATTGTTGATAGTTTTAGTTGGTGCAGGACCTTTAGCTGAGCAAATACCAACTGCATTGCTAGCAGGAATTCTTATAAAAGTAGGCCTAGATATTATTGATTGGGGATTCTTGAGGAGGGCTCACAAATTATCTTTAAAAACATCAGTAGTAATGTACGGCGTACTTTTAATGACTGTTTTTTGGGATTTAATTTGGGCAGTTTTAGTCGGTGTATTCATAGCAAATATGCTCACTATTGATTCAATAACCGAAACTCAACTAGAAGGTATGGATGAGGATAATCCTTTATCAGAAGATGATCAAGGAAAAAATGCTTTGCCTGCTGATGAAAAAGCACTTCTAGATAGATGTTCAGGCGAGGTAATGCTATTTAGACTTAAAGGACCACTTAGTTTTGGAGCAGCTAAAGGCATATCTGAGAGAATGATGCTTGTAAGAAACTACAAAGTTTTGATATTAGATATCACTGATGTACCACGACTTGGAGTTACTGCGACTCTGGCAATAGAGGATATGATGCAAGAAGCAAAAAATAATTCCAGAAAAGCATTTGTTGCTGGTGCTAATGAAAAAGTAAAAGATAGATTAGCTAAGTTTGGAGTTGAAGGCATTATTGAAACAAGAAAAGAAGCTTTAGAAACTGCTCTAAATGAAATAGCCTAATAATTTATGGAAATAAATCCAATTCTGCAAAATGTATTAGCCCCGCCAGTTCTTTTCTTTTTGATTGGAGCAATATCAGTACTCTTTAAATCTGATTTAGAAATACCAGCTCCATTACCTAAACTCTTCTCCTTATATCTGCTACTAGCTATTGGGTTTAAAGGAGGTATAGAGATACAGAAAAGTGGTTTTACAGATCAAGTATTGCCTACTTTAAGTGCTGCAATACTGATGTCACTTGTAATCCCGCTGATTGGATTTTTAATTTTAAGATTTAAGTTTGATGTCTTTAATTCAGCCGCAATAGCAGCAGCATACGGTTCAATTAGTGCTGTTACATTTATTTCCGCAGAAAGTTTTTTGGAAAGTCAAAAAATAGCTTTTGATGGGTTTATGGTTGGCGCCTTAGCTTTAATGGAATCTCCTGCAATAATTGTTGGATTATTACTTGTGAAATTTGCAGCTCCCAAAAATAGACCAAAATCAAGAAAAATGCATCTAAGCGCAATATTACACGAATCACTTTTGAATGGATCAGTTTATTTATTGCTCTCAAGCTTAATTGTAGGATTTCTTACTGCTTCCAGTAATCCCTCAGGGATTGCAAAAATGGAGCCTTTTACTGGACAATTATTCTATGGAGCAGAATGCTTCTTCTTGTTAGATATGGGAATAGTCGCTGCTCAAAGATTGCCGAGACTGAAGAATGCGGGTTCGTTCTTGATTGGCTTTGCTATTTTTATGCCTTTATTTAATGCATTTATTGGTGTTTTCGTTGCAAGATTTTTATCTTTAGGACCTGGCAACGCACTTTTATTTGTGGTTTTATGTGCAAGCGCCTCTTATTTAGCAGTTCCTGCAGCGATGAGGATGACAGTTCCAGAAGCTAAATCTAGTTATTATATTTCAACTACACTAGGTCTAACTTTCCCATTCAATATAGTTCTTGGCATTCCCATATATATGAGTTTAGTAAATACCATTATCCCATTGTCCCCTCTATAAAAATGAAAAGATTAGACTTGATATTTAGTGAAAGAGAACTAGATGCAATCATTAAAACATTAGAAAAAGCTAATGTTCCTGGATATACAGTTATGAAACACGCCACAGGCAGAGGGCCTGAAAGAGTTGTTACTGAAGATATGGAATTTACAGGATTAGGAGCAAATGCTCATGTAATTGTTTTTTGTGAGCAAGAATTAATAGATAAAATGAGAGATAACATCAGGGACGATTTAAGCTACTACGGAGGAGTTGCTTATATTTCTGAAGCAACACCCCTTTAAATTAAAGAAGCAATATTTATTTTTAAGAATGAATCCAATCTACTCTTATATTTTTTCGACTATTTAAGTATCTATCAATTGACATTGCAGCAATACATCCATCAGAAGCCGCAACTACGGCTTGCTTAAATGGTGTATTTCTTATATCTCCAATAGCCCATACTCCATCAGAGTTTGTAGACATAAAGTCATCCACAATAACTCCTCCGTCTTCTTTTAAAGCAATTTGATCCCCTAAAAAATCAGTAATCGGCTTTGAACCACTCATGTAGACAAACACTCCATCTAAATTTAAATTGATAGGATTTTCTTCTTGCTTATTTTTTACAACAACCCCATTCACACCCATATCATCGCCCAATATTTCCAATAATCTTGTTCTACTCCAATGTTTTATATTTGAATTATCCATCAATTCCATAGCTTCTTCATTATCTGATTTAGGATCACTTGATGTAATCCAATGCACAGTTGATGCAAATTTAGTTAGAACAGTTGCCTCTTCAATTGCCTCCTTGTTCACTCCAACAACGGCAACTTCTCTATTTTTATAAAAAGCCCCATCACATGTAGCACAATAACTTACTCCTTTGCCAAGAAAATCCGCTTCGCCCTTAAATGATGCAGGCCTACCCATGGCTCCACTTGCAAGTACAAGTGCTTTAGCTTTGAAAGTGCCTTCGGGCGTATAAACCATTTTCCATTCTCCACTAGCGTCTATTCCAAACACTTGCGCTCTTCTATAATCTGTGCCGTATTGCACAGCCTGTTCTCTCATTAGAGTAAGTAATTTCTCTCCACTTATATCAACCGGAACACCTGGATAATTAGCTATTTGATGAGTTATTGCTAAGGCGCCAACAGATGGATTTTTATCTAAAATTACTGTCTTTAAGTTTGAACGAGATGTATAAAGTGCGCAAGTACATCCGGCCGGGCCTCCTCCGATAATAACTACATCTGACTCAATGATTTCCAATTTTAAAAAACTCCTTTTTTAGTAGTTAATTAGATGAGTTCTTGGTTAGAAGATATTTTTAAAGTAAATACCTGAACCTTTATATAGATATAAGTTAAAAGAAAAAAGAGAAAAAAGCTTAATATAGAAACAAACTTACATAGGAAAAACATAAAAAATTAATTATCAAAATGATCAGTTACGTGAAATGTTCTGTATTGATCTATTATTAGGTCATATCGAAAAATCAATTGCCGTTGAAACATTATATTTTTCATGACCAACTCTGATTACCTTTTAAAAGCTGCCATTAAGAAAGTAACCGAAAAATTAAACGAGATATTGGTTGAAAAAATTGAAGAAGCAACAAATATTGCTCAGGATGCTCCAGAAATTCTCAAAAAAGAATTTGATAGTTTGAAAGAATCCATAATCGAAGAAGCCTCAAGAATGGAAAAAGCCGAAAATATTCAAGAAAATGAGTCTACAAATACTTATCAAGATTCCAAAATAAAAAAAGCTTTAAATGAAATTGAAGGTATCAATAAGCAAATTGATCTCTTTAATAAAAATATAAATAATCAAATTAAATGAGTTATCACATTCTTCATTATCGTTTAAAAAAATTGAAGAGGGCCTTTCTTATTTGGATAACTCTGATTTCGCTTTTAATAAATTTATGGATAGATAATATTAGATTTACAATTTTCCAAACTAAGAACAATGAAAAAAGTAGGGTCCAAATTAAAAGAGCTAGGTGGTTTACTAATCAATTAATAAAGCTTGGTTCAGCATTTATTAAAATTGGACAATTATTATCAGCGAGACCTGATTTAATTCCTAATACCTGGATACAGGAATTGTCTAAATTGCAGGATCAAGTTCCTAATTTTTCATTTGCGCAAGTTGAAGAAACTATAAGAGAAGAACTAGGATCTAAGTTTAATGAAATAGATCAAATAATATGTGATCCGGTTGGATCAGCATCACTAGCTCAGGTTCATAGAGCGACTTTAAAAGATGGTAAGAAAGTAGTTTTTAAAGTTCAAAGACCCAATTTAAAAGAATTGTTTATTATCGATTTGGGCATAATGCAGCAAATAGCAGGATTATTGCAGAAAAATAAGAATTGGAGTCGAGGTAGAAACTGGGTTGAGATTGCTAAAGAGTGTAGGAAAGTTCTCATGAAGGAGCTTGATTTTAATTGTGAAGCACAATATGCAGCAAGATTTAGACAGCAATTTCTTGATGATGAAAATGTTGAAGTTCCTGAAGTAATTTGGGATATGAGCAGTGAAAAAGTCCTTTGTTTAAGTTATCTAGAAGGAACAAAAATAAGCGATTTAGAAAAATTACAATCACAAGAAATTGATTTACCTAAAATTGCAGAAATAGGTGCCATCAGCTATTTAAAACAATTAGTAAATTACGGTTTTTTTCATGCAGACCCTCATCCAGGGAATCTAGCAGTTTCAAATGAAGGTAAATTGATTTTTTATGATTTTGGAATGATGGGCAATATCTCAAATAATCTTCAAACAAGATTAGGGGGGATGGTTAAGGCTGCTGCTTTAAGAGACGCCTCATCACTTGTTAGTCAATTACAACAAGCTGGGCTAATTTCAAAAGATATTGATGTAGGACCAGTCAGAAGATTAGTCAGATTGATGCTTAAAGAAGCCTTAACTCCACCATTTAGTCCAAATATTATTGAAAAATTATCTGGAGATTTATACGAACTTGTTTATGAAACACCATTTCAACTGCCAGTAGATTTAATCTTTGTGATGAGAGCTTTATCAACTTTTGAAGGAGTTGGTAGAATGCTTGATCCAGGGTTTAACCTTGTATCAGTTACCAAGCCTTATTTAATAGAACTTATGACTTCAAATAATCAAACTCCCAACGATTTAATTAACCAATTTGGAAGGCAAGTAGGTGAACTAGGATCGAAAGCTGTTGGAATTCCCAAAAGAATAGATGAAAGTTTAGAAAGATTAGAGCAGGGCGATTTACAATTGCAAATAAGAATGGGAGAGTCTGATAGGCAATTCAAAAAAATGTTTACGGCTCAAAAAACTTTAGGCCATTCAATTCTTATAGGAAGCTTATCAATTGCATCTGCTTTACTTGTAACCAATAAACAAAATAATTTTGCATTGTTGCCACTTTTTTTTGCACTACCAATAAGTATTGATTGGATAAAATGCCAATTAAGTATGAGAAAAGGCTCACGTTTAGAAAAACTTAAGCGCTAAAAAAACTATATATTTTTGGGACCTAAACCTAAAGCTCCAGCGAATCTTGCTTGATTTCCCAATTCCTCCTCAATTTTTAAAAGCCTATTGTATTTTGCAATCCTTTCACTTCTACTCAAAGAGCCGGTCTTGATCTGACCCGATCTTGTGGCGACAGATAAATCAGCAATTGTTGTATCTTCAGTCTCACCACTTCTATGACTAATAACACTTGTGAAACCAGACATTTTAGCTAACTCAATAGCTTCCAAAGTTTCAGTTAATGTTCCAATTTGATTTACCTTTATTAGGATTGAATTGGCAGATTTTTCCATAATCCCTTTCCTTAATCTTTCTGTATTAGTAACGAATAAATCATCACCTACAAGCTGAACTTTATTTCCTAATTCTTTGTTTAATTCTGACCAACCCTCCCAATCATCCTCAGCTAAACCGTCCTCTATTGAAACTATTGGATAATTAGAAACTAATCTTGAAAGATATGAAATCATTTCAGAACTATTTAAACTTTTACCTTCATATTTATAAATACCATCACTATAAAATTCAGTACTAGCAGCATCTAAAGCTAAAGATACCTGCTCACCAGGCTTAAATCCGGCTTTTTGAATTGCTTCTAATAATAAGTCCCCTGCTTCTTCGCTTGATGACAAATTAGGTGCAAATCCACCCTCATCGCCTACAGCAGTAGATAGACCTTTTTGATCAAGTAATGATTTTAATGAGTGAAAAATTTCAGTACCCATTCTTAATGATTCACTGAAATTATTAACTCCATGTGGAACAAGCATAAATTCCTGAAAATCAAGACTATTTGGTGCATGAGCACCACCATTTATTACATTCATCAATGGGACTGGAAGAAGATTGGATAATGGATCTCCAAGATATCTATATAGGGGAATGTCTAAAGCATTTGCTGATGCTCTAGCAGTTGCAAGACTTACTGCAAGGATTGAATTTGCTCCAAGGTTAGACTTATTAGGAGTTCCATCAATTTCAATCATTAATTTATCTACTGCAGTTTGATCTAAAGATGACAAACCACATAAAGCCGGCGATATTGTTTCATGAATTTTATTAACAGCATTCAAAACGCCTTTCCCCATATATTTCGAACCACCATCTCTTAATTCATGTGCCTCATGAGCACCAGTGCTAGCTCCGCTGGGAACAATTGCTCTACCACTTGCACCACATTCCAAAAATACTTCTGCCTCTACAGTTGGATTACCTCTTGAATCAAGGACTTGCCTTGCTTCAACAGTATCAATAAGAAAATCAATAGTTTCTTTCACAATTTAATTATTACTATTTAAATCCTATTAATAGCTGAACTATTTGGCTAATATCTGAAATATATTTGTTAACCAACTATAATTTTAATTTTATAAGAGCTTAGATATTATTTAACGTTTTTTTCATTCTAAAGTCCCCGCAAATCCTCTCATCTAAATAATTTTCAAATTCATCTTACAATTTGAAAATTATTGGATGATTATTAATGCAGATCCTATTTAGAATATTAATTAATAATCAACTATAGTTTTTATAGTTTATGAGAGAAACACTTACATCCAGTCCTGAACTATTTAGCGATATTAGTTGGAATCTTCTTTTATTAGGGGAAGAAACCGCAAAAAAATGGGATCATAGCGAATTTAATATTGAACACATAATTCATACATTGTTCTCATCAAGTGAATTCTTTGCTTTCATTGAAAAATTATCAATCGACCAAGATACAGTTTTAGATATAACAGAAGATTTTTTAGAAGAGACACCAACAAATGAGTCAGATATTTTTACTATCGGAGAAGATTTAGAAATTTTATTAGATAACGCGAATCAGATTAAAACTCAATGGGGATCGAGATTAATAGAAATCCCTCATTTACTAATTGCTCTTGGAAGAGATTTAAGAATTGGAAATTATGTTTTTGAAGAAGGAAACCTTTCAATGGAAAAATTAGAGGAAGAATTAAAGTTTTACCCAAATATTAATCAATCAAAAGATTCTTTTAATTATGGGAATGTAATTGAAATAAATAATCAATCTAATTTTGAATCAAACAACGAGACTAACGAGACTTTTGTAAAAGAAGAAAAATTTAAAAAAGCTATTGTTCCATTACCGAAAAGTGAACTTCAAATTGAAACCAAAAAACAAGTTGGAAAAGATGAAAATGCTCTTTCAATTTATGGAAAAGATTTAACAGAATCAGCTAAAAAAGGCTTACTGGATCCCGTTTTAGGAAGAGAAAATGAGATCAATAATTTAATGAGGGTACTCTGCAGAAGAAACAAAAATAACCCTATACTTATTGGCAATCCTGGAGTTGGTAAAACCTCAATTGCAAAATTACTTGCTCAATTAATTGTAGACAAAAAAGTTCCTGATACTTTAAAGGACTTAAAAATTATTTCACTTGACTTAGGTGCATTAGTTTCTGGGACCAAATTTAGAGGTCAACTAGAGGAAAGACTAAGCTTAATAATGCAGGAACTAAATAATCCAAACCAAGGAATGATTCTATTTATTGATGAAATTCACTCAATATTAAGTTCTGACAGATCTTCTACCGACATCAGTAATATCTTAAAACCTTTACTAGCTGAAGGAGAACTTAGATGTATCGGTACAACAACACCTGAGAAATTTCGTGAAACTATTGAAAAAGATCAGGCATTAAATAATTGCTTTCAAAAGATAGCTGTTAATGAACCTTCAGTAGAATTAAGCGCAAAAATATTACAAGGGATCAAAAAGAAATATGAATCACATCATGGCATAAAAATTTCTGAAGAGGCTGTAAACTATTCTGCAAAATTGGCCGATAGATACATCAGCGATAAATGTCTCCCTGATAGTGCAATAGATTTAATTGATGAAGCAGCTGCACAGTTGAAAATCGAGTCTAATAATATGCCTCAAATCATTCTCCAACAAGAAAACAAACTTAATACTATTGATGAAAAATTGAATAATTTGCAAGGAGAAAATATCGAAGCTCAAGAAAAACTATTGAATAATAGACAACAATCAGAGGCAAAATTGAACGTTCTTTTGGAAAATTGGAACAATTTACGTGAAGAAATGGAGGAATTATCTATTTTAATGAAAGAAGAAGATAAGCTAACCAAACAAATTAAAGATAAATCAAATCGCGAAATTGAAAATGATCTAGATTATTTAGAAAAGCTTGAAGAAGAGTTAAGTGAAATAGAGAATGACATACAAAAAGTTGAAGAGAACTTTAATAAAATAAAGAAAAATAGAAATTTCCCTTTTAAATATCAAGTTGAACCTGATGATATTGCAGATGTTATATCAAAAATCACAGGTATTCCAATTTCTAAAGTAGTTTCAAATGAACGTAAGAAATTAGTCAATCTAGAAACAGAACTAAGTGAAAAAGTTATTGGACAAGAAAAAGCTATAGAAGCTGTTTCTGCTGCAATTAGAAGAGCTCGCGTTGGCATGAAAAGTCCTAAAAGACCTATTGGATCTTTTTTATTTATGGGTCCTACAGGTGTTGGCAAAACAGAATTAGCAAAATCTCTTGCAACAGCTTTATTTGATGAAGAAGACGCACTTTTAAGATTAGACATGAGTGAATATATGGAGAAAAATGCCGTAGCAAGACTTTTAGGAGCTCCCCCAGGTTATGTTGGTTATGAAGAGGGAGGTCAATTAACTGAAGCTGTAAGACGTAAACCCTATTCAGTAATACTTCTTGATGAGATAGAAAAAGCACATGCAGAAGTATTTAATATCCTTTTGCAAGTCTTAGATGAAGGAAGATTAACGGACTCTCAAGGAAGGACCGTAGATTTCAAAAATACGGTAATCATTATGACAAGTAACCTAGCTGGTAAATCTATACTGGAGTATTCACAAAAGATTTCTAAAAGTGAGGGAAAGTTAGAAAAAGATCAACAAACTCTAGATGATTCAATTAGTAATGCATTGTCTTCAATTTTTAGACCTGAATTTTTAAATAGAATTGACGAAGTGGTAAAGTTTGATCCATTATCTATTGATGAACTTCAAAAAATAATCATTCTACAAACAGAAGATTTAAAGAACCTGCTACTTGAGCAGAAAATAAATATCGCTATAGACAAAAAAGTTATCAACAAAATTGCAAACGATTCTTACGAACCTGAATATGGTGCTAGGCCACTTAGCAGGGAACTTAGAAGACAAATAGAAAATCCCTTGGCTGCAAAACTTTTAGAGGATAACTTCAAAAATAAAAAAAATATAACAATTAAACTTAACCCTGCTAAAAAAGATGAGATCGTTTTCAAACCTAGCTGAGGAGTAAATCAATAAGCTAAAATAAAAACTAAAGCATAAAGCTTAATTTCAAAAAAATTTTGTGACAAGTCCTACTACTAATAAAGAACCTCTTAAAAAGGATTCTCCTGAAGTTGAAGAGCCTAAAAAAAAGAATAATTTTTTTAGATCTACCTACGATGAGCTTAAACTTGTCGTGTGGCCTAACAAACAACAACTTTTTAGCGAATCAGTAGCAGTTATAATTATGGTATCTTTTTCTGCTGCAGCCATTGCTTCTGTTAGCAGATTCTATGGATGGGCAGCCTCGCAAATTTTTGGTTGAATTATCTCCCGAATATCCATTAATAAAGATCTTAATTAAGCTTCCAGAAAAATGAGTAATGAATTAACTACAAACCTTGCTTCTTCAAAAGCAAATACAAGCATCGCAAGATGGTATGCAGTTCAAGTAGCATCAAGCTGTGAAAAAAAAGTAAAAGCGACTCTTGAGCAGAGATCAGTAACTTTAGGTGTTAATAATAGAATCATTGAAATTGAAATTCCCCAAACTCCAGGAATTAAATTAAAAAAAGATGGAAGCAGACAAACTACTGAAGAAAAAGTTTTCCCAGGTTATGTCCTCGTAAGAATGATTTTGGATGAAGATACAATGATGGCTGTTAAAAGTACTCCAAATGTAATTAACTTTGTCGGTGCTGAAGACGGTAGAGGCAGCGGAAGATCGCGAGGTCATATCAAACCTCGACCATTATCAAGACAAGAAGTTAATAGAATCTTTAAGCGCGCATCAGAGAAAAAAGCTGTAATCAAGTTAGATATTGAAGAAAAAGATAGAATCATTGTAACTAGCGGTCCATTCAAGGATTTCCAGGGAGAAGTTATAGAAGTTTCCGGAGAAAGAAATAAATTAAAAGCATTACTTTCAATATTTGGGCGCGAGACTCCTGTAGAATTAGAATTCTCCCAAATCAATAAACAAAATTAATTTCTAATTGTTCTTGTTTATCGAGTAAAATTATGATTTTCTACTTCAGCTTAAATTCTCTAATCTAATGGCAAAAAAAATTGTTGCAGTTATCAAGCTTGCTCTACAAGCAGGCAAAGCAAATCCTGCTCCTCCTGTAGGGCCAGCTTTAGGACAACATGGTGTCAATATCATGGCATTTTGCAAAGAATACAACGCAAGGACACAAGATAAAGCAGGTTTTGTAATTCCAGTCGAGATTTCTGTTTTTGAAGATAGAAGCTTTACTTTTATCACAAAAACACCTCCTGCTTCCGTCTTAATAACAAAAGCAGCTGGTATAGAGAAAGGATCAGGTGAATCCGCAAAAGGCTCTGTTGGGAATATAAGTAAAGCTCAATTAGAAGAAATAGCCAAAACTAAGCTTCCTGATCTAAACTGTTCTAGTGTTGAATCAGCAATGAAAGTAATTGAGGGTACTGCTCGTAATATGGGCGTCTCTATCACTGATTGAGTTCAATACAAAATTTCTCACTATTTAGGGGAGGTTAGTTAATAACCGTTTGCACCCAATATTATTATGAAAAAACTATCCAAAAGAATGGCGGCTCTATCAACAAAGATAGAAGATCGCATTTACGCACCACTTGAAGCTCTTAGTATTATCAAGGAAAATGCTAATGCAAAATTTGATGAAACTATTGAAGCACATATACGTTTAGGTATTGATCCAAAATATACTGATCAACAATTAAGGACCACTGTTGCATTACCACATGGTACTGGCCAAAGCATCAAAATTGCAGTAATTACAAGCGGTGAGAATGTATCGAAAGCTAAGGCTGCTGGTGCAGATTTATTTGGCGAAGAAGATCTTGTAGAAAGCATCAACAAAGGAAATATGGAGTTTGATCTACTTATTGCAACTCCAGATATGATGCCAAAGGTTGCAAAATTAGGAAGAGTTTTAGGACCTAGAGGTTTAATGCCTAATCCTAAAGCTGGGACAGTAACTAATGACATTGCTAATGCAATAAAAGAATTCAAAGCTGGTAAGCTCGAATTTAGAGCAGATAAGGCTGGAATCGTTCATGTCCGCTTTGGAAAAGCAAGTTTCACAAAAGAGGCTCTATTTGACAACTTAAAAACCTTACAAGAATCAATTGATAAAAATAAACCAAGTGGAGCTAAAGGAAAGTATTGGAAAACTTTTTATGTAACTTCAACAATGGGGCCTTCAGTTCAAGTAGACATAAATGCTGTACAAGATTACCAACCTGAAGGTTAACGCTTTGTAGTATAATTTAAATTGCAATAATACGGCCAAAGAAAGTAGGTTGATTTAGTTATTCTAAATTTTTAATTCCTACCGAGGACTCGTCTTAAATTATTTCTTTTTGGATCTAATAAAAGCGGCCTCTTTAAAAGAACTTTGCCGCATTTCCTGCTCTCCCTAAATTACGATCCAAAAAACATCAATGGGCCGAACACTAGAGAATAAGCAACAAATCGTTACTGAGATTAAATCTCTATTAAACGACTCGGAAATGGCTGTAGTTCTTGACTATAAAGGTTTAACTATCAAAGAGATGTCAGATTTGCGATCTAGATTGCAAACAACTAACGGCATCTGCAAAGTTACTAAAAATTCATTAATGCGCAAAGCTATTGATGGAGATAGTAATTGGAACGATCTTGAATCTTTACTGACCGGAACAAATGCTTTTGTGTTAATTAAAGAAGATGTTGGTGGTGCTGTAAAAGCAATCCAATCTTTTCAAAAAGACACCAAAAAATCCGAGACCAAAGGAGCTTTATTTGAAGGCAGACTTCTTAGCGATTCTGAAATAAAAGAAATTGCAAGTCTTCCATCTAAAGAAGTATTGATGGCAAAAATTGCTGGCGCTCTAAATGGCGTAGCAACAAAAATTGCGATCTCTATCAATGAAGTGCCTTCTGGACTTGCTAGATCACTTAAACAACATTCTGAAAAATCAGAATCTTAAATTCAAACCCTAATTAACTTTTAAGAAAATGTCCGCAAAAACTGAAGAAATTCTTGAATCATTAAAATCTCTATCACTTTTAGAAGCATCTGAGCTTGTAAAGCAAATTGAAGAGGCTTTTGGTGTATCTGCTGCAGCTTCTGCAGGTGTAGTAATGGCAGCTCCAGGAGCAGCTGGCGGTGACGCAGATGGTGGCGCTGCTGAAGAAAAAACTGAATTTGATGTAGTTCTCGAAAGCTTTGATGCAGCTGCAAAAATCAAAGTACTTAAGGTTGTAAGAAATGCAACTGGTCTAGGTCTTGGCGATGCAAAAGCACTTGTTGAATCTGCACCAAAAACAGTAAAAGAAGGAATTGCCAAAGCAGATGCTGAATCTTTAAAGAAAGAGATTGAAGAAGCTGGCGGTAAAGTTACACTTAAGTAAGAGTACATTTTTTCAAGCCGATAACCTTAATATCGGCTTCAAAAATTATGAATAGTGATAGTATTGCGATTGAAGCCGCAACAGATGGAGCCTGCAGTGGTAATCCAGGCCCAGGTGGTTGGGGCGGTTTAATAATTTTTGACGATAACAGCGAATTAGAAATAGGTGGTTCCGAGCAAAATACTACTAATAATAGAATGGAACTCACTGCGGCTATAAAAACTCTTGAGAAATTAAAAACCTACAAATTAAAAGAGAACTTTAAACTAAGAACTGATAGTAAATATGTCATAGAGGGTTATACAAAATGGATTATTAATTGGAAGAGAAATGGATGGAAAACAAGCTCAGGAAAATCAGTTCAAAATCTTGATTTATGGCAAAAAATTGATCAATTAAGAATTAATGGCCTAATAATGGAATATGTTAAAGGTCATAGCGGGGATAAACAAAATGATAGGGTTGATAAAATTGCAACTAATTACAGCAAAGGTATATCTATAGAAAGTAACTTAAAAAAAGTAGAATCCTCAGTTGATTTTTTTGAAAAAAATGCACCTGCAGAAATTCAGGAATTATTTTCCCGCAATGAATTAATTCAAAAATTTGCAGAAAAAAAGTACCTGTTAAGTTCACCTGAACTAGACACCTTATTAGGTGAAGAAAACCACTTAAAGATAAAACAATATTCACTTTTTGAATGGCGTAATTGGAGATTGATTCCTAAAGATAAAAAATATTGGATAATAGAAAAAAAAGAAGCCTAATTTTTTATGAATGAACAGAAGGGGGGATTTAAAAATCTTTATAAAAACTTGATTACCCCTGTATTAAAAAAAGACTCTGGAATTGATGCAGAATACTTAACAAATTTATCTCTTAGTCTCCTATCATTCAGTTCAAGAAAATATAATTGGCCTATAGTATCTTCTATCTTAAAAAATCTAAATGAAGAATTTTCTGTAGTTGATAAAAGGTTAACTCAGAACATATGTGGAATAAATTTTTGTAATCCAATTGGTTTAGCTGCGGGTTTTGACAAAAATGGAAATGCCGCAAATATATGGAAAGATTTTGGTTTTGGATTTGCTGAGCTTGGTACAGTAACTAAATTTGCTCAGAATGGAAATCCCAAACCAAGGTTATTTAGATTGGCAGAAGAAGAAGCAGCATTAAATAGAATGGGTTTCAATAATAATGGTGCTGAAAATCTAGTTAAAAACTTTGTCGAACAAGGTATTGAGTTTAAAAAAAACAGGGAGAATATTTGTTTAGGGATAAATTTCGGGAAGTCAAAAATTACAGGTTTATCTCAAGCAAAAGATGATTATTTAACTTCTCTAAAATTATTAATTCCATATTGTGATTACGCAGCAATAAACGTTAGTTCTCCAAATACTGAAGGACTAAGAAAATTACAAGATCCAATTCTTCTAAAAGAACTTCTTAGAGAAATTAAAAACTTACCTAATTGTCCACCATTATTTGTAAAAATTGCGCCAGATTTAGGCCTTAAAGATATTGAAGATATTTGCCAATTAATAATCGAGGAAAACATCGATGGAATAATTGCTACAAACACCAGCATTGATAGATTAGGTCTTGAAAATAGAAAGATCAGGCAAACTGGATTATTACTCTCTCAAGAGAATGGAGGATTAAGTGGAAGGCCTCTCCAAAAAAAAGCAAATCAAATAATAAAACATATACATAATATTGATAAAAAGATTATTTTAATTGGCGTTGGTGGAATAGATAGTCCTGAGTCAGCTTGGGAAAGAATTTGTTCTGGAGCATCATTAATTCAACTTTATACAGGATGGATATATAAGGGTCCACAATTAGTACCAGATATACTTGAGGGAATTATAAAGCAACTCAATAACCATCAATTATCTAGTATAAAAGATGCAATTGGATCAGATTTAAAATGGGTTGAATAAAATTAGAGAATGAATAATGAACCTCATGATTACTCAACGTTAGCCATGCAAGGATCAAACTTGAAGCACGGTGGAAATGTATATGCAATTGCGAAAAAATTAAATTTATTACCCTCCGAAATCATTGATGCAAGTGCATCATTAGTACCCTTTGATCCCCCTCAAATACTAATAGATTCAATAAATGCGGAAATTAAGAATCTTGGCTTTAGATATTACCCAGAAAGAAACTTGAGTGATCTGAAAGAAATAATCGGCAAATTTCATGGGATAAATCCAGACAATATATTGCCTGGAAATGGAGCTTCTGAATTAATAACCTGGGCAGGTTATGAAGCATCCAAATTCGGAATAAGTTGTATTCCTTCTCCATCATTTGTTGATTATGAAAGATCTTTAAATTGTTGGAATAGCAATTTTATACATTGCGAATTACCAAAAAACTGGAATGATATTTTTCCTCAATCATTTCCGCTTCATCCAAAAGGTGATGTTATTTGGATAACAAATCCACATAACCCTACCGGCCAATTATGGGAAAAGAATTCATTGGAGGAAGTTGTGAAAAAATATAAATTAGTTATCTGCGATGAAGCTTTCTTATCGATAACACCTAATGGAGACAAAGAATCTTTAATACCATTAACCCAAAGATTTGATAATTTATTAGTCTTGAGAAGCTTGACCAAAATCTTCAATATTCCTGGTCTTAGATTAGGTTACGTTATTGGCTCATCGAAAAAACTTAAACAATGGGAAATAAATAGAGATCCTTGGCCTTTAAATTCATTTTCTATTAAAGCCGGAATTGATCTACTAAGTAATAAGAAATTCTATGAACAGTGGACAAAACAGATTCACAGCTGGATAAATATTGAAAAAAAGAGAGTATTTGAAAAATTATCAAAAATAGAGAACCTTAAAGTTCATAACTCTTCAACCAACTTTTTTTTAATAGAAAGTAAAACATCCTTGTCGCCAAATATAAAATACTTAGAAAATAAGGGAATATTGCTTAGAGAATGCACTTCATTTAGATTTCTTGACGAAAAGTGGGCAAGAATAAGTTTGCAGAATAGGAAAAATAACACTCTTTTATGTAAAGAAATTCAGAATTCCTTTAAAAAATAATTAATAAATTTTTTAATCTCATTTTTAGATTTAATTTTATTATTATTTTCCATATTCTTCTTCATGAGATCTAATATTTCATAATGATTTTTTCCCTTTTTTGATTTTATTTTAAAAATTCTTTCTAGAGTTTCTTCAAAAACTTCTTTAGAAATTTTATTCTGATTGATTAAAACTGAGCCTCCACTTTCAGCAAGAATCATTGCATTTTTCTCCTGATGATTATTTTTAGAATCTGGATATGGAATTAAAATTGAAGGTTTTTCAGCCTCCATTAATTCATTGATTGTTCCTGCACCAGATCTCGATATTACAAGATCACAGTTTTGAATTAAAGCTGCTATTTCATTAGTAAATTTCTTTTGAATATAATTTTTGGAGTTTTTTACATGAAAAGGTTTTAGATTAGATTCGCCAACAATATGAACTATCCGAAATTGTTTTTTTATTAAAAACTCTAGAGATTCATAAAGAATTTGATTTATAGCTTTTGCTCCTTGACTACCTCCCATAACAATCAAAAGAGGTCCATTTCCTTTTGGAACCCATTCTGGCAAAAAATTAAATTTATAGAATTGCTCTCTTAAAGGTGTTCCAGTGAAAATAGTTTTACAATTTTTTAAATAAGAATTTGTTTCTTTAAATCCTAAAAGAACATAGTTACATAAAAAACCAAAATATTTCGTGACCATTCCTGGAATTACATTTGATTCATGAATAATGATAGGTATCCTTAGAAGTTTTGAAGCAACAATAGTAGGGGCAGATATATAACCTCCAGTCGTAAAAACCAAGTTAATTTTTTTTTCTTTTAAGATCCTAATTATTTGGAAAGTTGACATTAAAATTTTTATATATTGATAAAACAAAAAAATATTTTTTCTTGGTGTCTTTATATTCAAAGTCCTCAAATTATATTTTTCGGGAATAAAATTTGCATCAAGCCTTTGACTAACACCCAACCAATGAATATTCCATTCATCTTCCACCTCTTTAGAAACTGCTAAGGCTGGGAAAATATGCCCCCCTGTACCACTTGCTGCAACTAATAAATTATTTTTTCTAGACATAAAAACCTAAAATAGTAGAATAAAATAACCAATGATTAATATGTTTAATTTAAACTTATTCAAAAATATAGGATTTCTTCTCTACTTATTTGTTTATCTTATTATTCCCTATTCAGCAATAACGCAAACTTTGAAAGTTGATTTTATAAGAAATCTAGAAAACTCCCTAAATGCAAGAGATTTAGAATTCATTAGAAAAAATTTTAGAAATGAAGAAAGCCAAAATATACCAAAACAATTTTCAAAGATTATTAATGATTTCCCTAACAGCAAATGGAAGATCAAAAGATTAAAATCTAATATTCCAGATGAAGATATTTTGCGAATAAAAGTTTTTGGGGAAAAAATAGTTAATGGAGAAATATATATACTCGAATCCAAATTTGATTATTTATTTTCAATCGTAAATGGGAAAATAGATGAAGGGATTATCAAAAATTTATTCACCACAATAAGAAACGATAATAAAAAAATAGATATTAGTTTTAAAATTCCTGATAGAGTTCTTACTGGTTCAAAATACGATATCGATATAATTCTAAATAAGCCTCTTGAAGAAGTGATTATTGCTGGAGCTATAAAACCTCATCAAGTTAATTCATTGTTTGAACAAGAAATATTATTGGAGCCATTGGCGTCTGGAGGGATTTTTAAAATAACAAGAGCCCCTTCAAAACCAGGGATACAAATTTGGTCAGGAATCATAGCTCATCCTGAGGGAATGATTACTTTCACAAAGAGCATTGATATTGTTGATGAGATATAGCCTAAGCGTCGTTTAACGCAGCCACACCTGGTAAAGTTTTACCTTCTAAAAGTTCCAAACTAGCCCCACCTCCAGTAGATATATGAGACATTTTCTCAGCTAATCCTGCTTTTTCAACTGCTGCAACTGAATCTCCACCACCAATTATTGTACAAACTTCAGAAAAAGCACTTAAGTCCGCAAGAGTCGTAGCTATTGCATTTGTACCGTCTGCAAATTTATCAAATTCAAAAACTCCCATTGGACCATTCCAAATAATTGTCTTACATTCTGCAAGAGCATTCTGAAAAACTTTAATGGAATCTGGACCAATATCTAGACCCATCCAATTCCCACTAATTGCATCAATTTGAGATATTTTACTATTGGCTTCAGGAGAAAATTCATCAGCCAAAACAACATCAGTGGGTAATAATAATTCTACTCCTTTTGCTTTTGCTTTTGCTTCTAAATCTTTAGCAAGCTCGAGTTTATCTTCTTCTACAAGGCTCTTTCCGACATCTAAACCTCTAGCTTTATAAAAAGTGAAAATCATACCTCCACCAATCATGATTTTGTCACACTTATCTAGTAAAGAATCAAGTACTCCTATTTTGCTACTAACCTTTGATCCTCCAACTATTGCTGCCAATGGACGATTTGGGGAATCTACAGCTCCTTGTAGGTATTTCAATTCTTTTTCTAAAAGGAATCCAGCTACTGAGGGACTTAAATAATTTGTAACACCCTGAGTTGAAGCATGCGCTCTATGAGCAGCACCGAAAGCATCATTTACATACATATCTGCATGTGATGCTAATTTTTTAGCAAACTCCAGGTCGTTCTTTTCCTCTTCACCAAAAAAACGAACATTTTCAAGTAAAAGAACATCTCCATTAGATAAGCTATTTGATTGTGCAACTGCTTCATCACCAATACAACTGTTAGTAAGAGCAACATTTTGCCCCAACAATTCACTTAATCTTGCTGCTACTGGAGTTAATCTCATTTTTTCATTTACCTGACCCTTTGGTCTACCAAAATGAGCAGCTAAAATAACTTTTGCAGAATGATTAATAAGATATTCAATAGTTGGGATCGCTGCACGAATACGCGTATCGTCGGTTATTTGACCATCTTCATTTAATGGAACATTAAAATCTACTCTTACAAGAACTTTTTTTCCTTCTAAATGTGTCTTATCAAGACTGGAAAGAGATAATTTTGACATTAAACAAGCTATATTTATAATCTCAAGACCCTAACGTTAATTTGGGCTTATTGGGTTAAAAAGTAGTTACTGTTACCTATGCCTTAATAAATTTTAAGAATTAACGATTATAAAAATTTTTTAGTCATTAAATTTATACTAAACTTTAGAAGTAAATACTTTTGAAACTTATAAAAACTAAAAGGAATACAAAATTTTATTTGATTTATTGAAGTGGACATACCCAAAATCCAATGGTACCCAGGCCATATCGCAAAAGCAGAAAAGAAATTATCTGAAGTTATCAATAAAGTAGATTTAGTTATAGAAGTTAGAGATGCACGAATTCCTTTGTCAACAGGACATCCACACTTAAATAAATGGATAAATAATAAAAAACATATTCTTGTTATTAACAGATCAGACATGATCTCCCCTAATACAATCAATAGTTGGAATAAATGGTTTAATGCTAAAGATCAATATCCTCTTTGGTGTGATGCTAAAAGAGGAATAGGGATTAAAGAAATTTGTAAGTCAGCCAAAGATTCTAGGTCGTCAATCGACGATAGAAGACTCTCTAGAGGAATGCGAATTAGGCCAATTAGAGCCCTTACACTTGGTTTTCCAAACGTAGGAAAGTCAGCATTAATTAATAGAATTGCAAAAAAAAGAGTTGTAGATAGCGCTAGGAAAGCAGGCGTGACTCGTAATTTAAGATGGATAAAATTAGAAAGTGGTATAGATCTGCTAGATGCTCCTGGTGTTATACCTCCAAATTTAGAAGATCAAAAATCAGCACTTAATCTTGCACTGTGTGACGATATTGGTGAAGCTGCTTATGAAATAGAGAGTGTCGCAATTGGATTTATCAAAATTATATCCACTCTCAACAAAGATAAGAATGCGAATATCTCAGTTAAACAAATATCTAATAGATATGGAGTTGATATTACCAAAGGCTTTAAGAGTCCTTCTGCTTGGATCGACGAAGCAGCTTCAAAACATACCTCAGGCGATAAAAGGAGAATGTCTCATAAGTTATTGGAAGATTATAGAAATCAAATGCTGGGTAAAATTGCTTTAGAAGTCCCACTATGGAATTAAATAATCAAAATTCTTTCGGCATTGGAGAAGGTGAGCTTATAGAAATTATTTATGAGCTACCTCTTCCTATGAGGCTAGACAGATGGTTGGTAAGTAAAAGGCCAGAACAAAGTAGAGCAAGAATTCAACATTTTATAAATTCAGGTTTAGTACTTGTAAACTATAAGACCGCGAAAGCAAAGACCCCATTAAAAAATGGCGACAATGTTCAAATATGGATGCCTCCTCCAGAACCTCTTATTTATTTGAAACCTGAAAAAATGGATTTAAATATCCTTTTTGAAGACGAGCACATCATAGTAATTAATAAACAATCAGGACTAATTGTTCATCCAGCCCCTGGACACAAATCTGGAACTTTAGTGAATGGATTACTTTTTCACTGTAAAGATCTACCTGGAATTAATGGGAAACTAAGACCTGGGATTGTTCACAGATTAGATAAAGATACCTCCGGATGTATGGTGGTTGCAAAAAGCCAAGAGGCATTAGTAAATCTCCAGAAACAAATTAAAGAAAAAATAGCATCACGCGAATATATTGCAGTAATTCATGGAGCACCTAATTCTGAAGAAGGCCAAATAGTGGGAAACATTGGCAGAGATAAATTAAATAGATTGAAATATAAAGTAGTTGAAGAAACTTCAGGAAGGTATGCCTGTACCTATTGGAAATTAGAAGAAAGATTTGGCAATTACTCATTAATGAGTTTCAAACTAGATACGGGGCGAACGCATCAAATAAGAGTTCATTGCGCTCACATTAATCATCCAATTGTGGGTGATCCATTATATGGAAGATGTAAAAAACTACCATGTAAATTAGATGGCCAAGCTTTACACGCCATCAAGCTTGGACTTATACATCCAATAAATGGTAAAGAAATGATATTTGAATCAGAATTACCATTAGATTTTCAAAAATTACTAAGTGTTCTTAAAGTTAAATAAGATTTAAAGAGGAATTTAGAAGCGATTTTGTATACGTGTTTTGAGTTTTAGTGAATATTGTAGAACTTTCTCCTTCATCAACTATCTTTCCGTGATTCATAACTAGCAACCTATCACAAAATCTTTTAGCAATGCCCAAATCATGAGTAATAAAGATAATCGTTAAATTCATTTTTTCTTGCAAGACTCTAAGTAATTCAAGAATCTCTATTTTTACTGAAGCATCCAACATATTAACGCTCTCATCACAAATCAAAATTTTTGGTTTCAACAATAGCGCTCTGGCTAATGAAATTCTTTGCAATTGACCACCAGATAATTGGCTAGGATAAGAATTAAAAAAATCATTATTTAAGGGAAGATTTAAATTTCTTAACATTAATTTTATTTCTTTTTCGATTTTTCTTTTATCTGAAATTTTTTGAATAAAAAATATATCTTCCAAAATATTTTTAATTGTCATTTTCGGATTCAAACTTGAAAAAGGATCTTGAAAAATAATTTGCACTTTATTGTTCTTTTTAAAAGATTTATTTTTTTTCGATGCATGATTTTTATCATAAATTTTGATTTCACCACCTCTTACTTTAAGAAGTCCAATTAAAGCCCTACATAATGTACTTTTACCACTCCCTGAAGAACCAACTATTCCAAGAGTCTCATTCTCATATAACTTGAAACTAACTTCATTTAAAGCCTTATTCCATTTATTAATGAAAATTGAAGAATTTAATTTATACCAATGTCTTAGGTTATTTACCTCTAGAACGACCTGATCTCGAGCATTATTTTTAGTATTTGGTTCTAATACTATTTTTGAAGCATTTACTAACTTTTTCCCGATATCTGATTTTGGTGATTGAAAAATATCTAATATATTCCCTTTTTCAACAATCGATCCCTTTTCAATTATTGCAACTTTTTTACACCACTTTGCTGCAAGATTAATATCATGACTAATTAAAATTAAAGTTGTATCAAATTCATTACATAGATGAATTATTTCTTGCATAATTTCAAAACTTGTTTTGGTATCTAAGCTTGTTGTAGGTTCATCAGCTATTAATAATTTAGGTTTCAAAGCAAGTGCCATTGCTATAGAAACTCTCTGTCTCATTCCACCGCTAAATTGATGTGGGAAAGAATCAAGTCTACTTTCTTCAATTCCGACTTTTTGAAAAACTTCTCTTACTAATTTTTTAATAGCTAAAGATGATTTAGTTTGATCATGTGTTTTAAATAATTCATATAAATGATCCCCAACTCTCATTAGCGGATTAAGTTTTTTTATAGAGTCTTGATAAATAAATCCAAAATTCTTTCTTCTAAATAATTGTGCATCTTTGTTGTTTATTTTCCTAGGATCTACATTAGAAATCGATAGATACCCTTTAGAAGTGGCCTTTGCAGGCAATATATTTACTAATGTTTTTGCAAAAGTGGTCTTTCCACATCCAGAAGGTCCTATTATGGCCAAATGATCTCCACTATCTATTTCCAAATTAAAATTTTTGATAATAGGTTGCTGTTTTAGACCATATTTAACAGTAAGATTTTTAACTACAATAATTTTTTCTTTATTTTTTTCCATGATTTATAGCAAATTTTTCTAGACCTAAATAAAATACATCTAAAGCAATATAAAATGTCCGAGGCAGCTGCAAATTCAAAAGAAAAAAACGAAATTGAAGTTTCCAAAACTATTTTGCCTGAAAATAAAAAATATGAAAGTGAATCTTTGAATTATCAAATAAACATTCCCGATTGGCTTCTTAAAGATATTCATAATTTTGAAAAATCAAATAAAGAAAATGATGAGAATCAAAACCTTATAGTAAAGGCTTTTAAACTTGCTTATAAAGCTCATGATGGACAATTCCGCGCGAGCGGCGAGCCATACATTATCCACCCGGTTGCTGTTGCAAATCTCCTTAAAGAAATAGGTGCTAGTTCATCTGTTATTGCTGCAGGCCTTTTACATGATGTAGTTGAAGATACTGGCATTGATTTATCCGAAATAGAAACAAATTTTGGATTAGAAGTAAAAATACTTGTAGAGGGTGTAACAAAATTAGGCGGCATTCACTTTAACAACAGGACTGAAGCACAAGCTGAAAATCTTAGGAAAATGTTTTTGGCTATGGCCAGCGATATCAGAGTTGTCTTAGTAAAACTTGCAGATCGACTTCATAACATGAGAACAATTGAATGGCTAAATGATGAGAAAAAACTAAGAATAGCGAGAGAAACAAGAGAGATTTATGCACCATTAGCTAATCGACTAGGAATAAACAGATTTAAATGGGAATTAGAAGATTTAGCTTTTAAATTCCTAGAGCCTAAAGAATATCTAGATCTTAAAGATCAAATCGCCGTTAAAAGAAGTGATAGAGAAAAAAGATTAAAAGTAACTTTGAATCTTATGAAGGAAAACTTGATTTCAGCAGGTTTGAAAAATTTTGAAATAACAGGAAGGCCAAAACATCTTTATGGCATCTGGAGCAAAATGGAAAGACAACAAAAGCATTTTCACGAGATTTATGATGTTGCTGCCCTAAGAATTATCGTGGACAATTCAGATAGTTGTTATAGAGCTTTAGCAGTTGTTCATGATACTTTCAAACCAATTCCAGGTAGATTTAAAGACTATATAGGATTACCAAAACCCAATGGATATCAGTCCTTACACACTTCTGTGATTGGAAGACATCGACCTATTGAAGTTCAAATTAGAACTACTTCGATGCATCAAATTGCTGAATATGGTATTGCCGCTCATTGGCAATACAAAGAGGGTGGTTCTCCTGCTAAAAGTAATGCCGAGAGATTTAATTGGCTAAGACAATTAGTAGAATGGCAACAAGAAGGTAATGAAAGGGATCATAATGATTATTTAGCTTCAATTAAAGAAGATTTATTTGATGAAGAAGTATTTGTAATCACTCCAAAAGGAGATGTTGTTGGTTTAAGGAAAGGATCTACCGCGATAGATTTCGCCTACAGAATTCATTCTGAAGTTGGAAATCACTGTAATGGAATAAGAATTAATGAAAAGCTTTCTCCATTATCTACAGCACTTCAAAATGGTGACTTCATAGAAATTTTGACAAGTAATAATGCTACTCCAAGCTTGGATTGGCTGAACTTTGTAGTTACGCCAACTGCTAAAAATAGAATTCGCCAATGGTATAAGAAAAGCCATCGTGATGAAACGATTAAAAGAGGTAGAGATTTACTTGAAAAAGAAGTAGGTAGAAACGGTTTTGAAGCATTACTTTCTAGTGAAGCCATGAAAAAAGTTGCAAATCGATGCAATTTAAAAACTACTGAAGACCTTCTTGCATCTCTTGGTTTTGGTGGTTTAACTTTGCATCAAGTATTAAACAGACTAAGAGAAGAAATAAAATTACAGACAGAAGATGTAAAAAATGATTCTGACTCTGAAATAGCAAAATCTCTTAAAAGTAATAATAATTTATCCACTAATCAATCTAATACAGCAGCTAAATCACCAATTTCCGGGATAGAAGGTCTTGATTACAGAATAGGTAAATGCTGTTCCCCACTCCCAGGCGAGGATATTATCGGAACTGTGTCGCTCGGCAACCATGGGATAACTATACATAGGGAAGATTGTGAAAATGTAATACCAATTCCAATAGAGAGAAGATTACCTGTCGGTTGGAATCAAGATAATAAAACTGGCGATAATAAGTTTCCAATTCAGCTACGAATAGAAGTAATTGATAGAGTTGGAGTTCTTAAAGATATTCTTATGCGGTTATCTGATAAAGGTATAAACGTTAGCGATGCCAATGTTAAAACTGCTTATGGTAAACCAGCTATTATAAATCTTTGTGTAGGTCTTGAAAGTTATAATCAACTTCACAAAACAATTGAACAAATTAAATCAATGGCAGATGTTTTAGATATTGCCAGAGTTGGACAAAGTTAATTTTAAAATCAGATCAATCTATCTTTTACTTTTTATCTTGTAGATAAAGAAAACAATACTGCCGCAAATCAAAGCTAATAAAATACCTACACAAGATGAACCTAAG
The DNA here is from genome assembly GCF_022447305.1 of Prochlorococcus sp. ALOHA_ZT_50. Lineage (NCBI taxonomy): Bacteria > Bacillati > Cyanobacteriota > Cyanophyceae > Synechococcales > Prochlorococcaceae > Prochlorococcus > Prochlorococcus sp. ALOHA_ZT_50. The sequence goes on from NZ_JAKVCI010000001.1 coordinate 53,327, forward strand.
AGTAATTTTAGGGAAAAAATTCTACCTTGTTTCCATAAGTCATCAATAACTAAACTTTTTTCAAGAATTTTATTAGAAGGATTATTTAAAAAAATCGAACCAACTTTATAGTTAAAATAATAAAGTGGAATATAAGTAAAAGGGTTGCTGATCCAGGTACCAATTGCAGCTAGAACAATATTTCCCTTAGCTATTTTCGCAAAAAATACCCCTATTAAAGTCTGAAACCCAAAAAAAGGAAAGCAGCCACTAAATACCCCTATAGCTAAACCTTTAGCATTAAAGAAAGGACTTCCATTCTGATTCCTAAATAATGATAGAATTTTCTTATAGGTAATATCTCTTTTAAATCTCATTCAGAAAGAAAATTTCAAAATTAAATTCTTGATAATCTTACTTAATTATCCATAACAAAGCGAGAGATGGATTCGATAGTTACTACAGAAGATACGATAGCCGCAATTGCTTCAGCTATAAGTATTGGGAAGGGAGGAGTTGCGATAATAAGAGTATCAGGGAAAGACGCAATAAATTCTTGCAAAAAGATTGTTCAAACTAAATCTAAATATGCATGGGAATCACATAGGGTTTTTCGTGGTTTTATTCAGGAAAATAAACAAAATAAATTTATAGATGAGGTTTTAATTTTAGTGATGAAATCACCAAATAGCTTCACAGGAGAGGATGTAGTTGAACTTCATTGCCATGGCGGAATTATCATAGTAAATAAAGTTTTAAAGATATTATTATCTAGTAATTCTAGAGTTAGACTTGCAAACCCAGGAGAATTTAGTCAAAGAGCTTTTCTTAATGGAAAAATAGACCTTACTCAAGCCGAGTCGATTAATCAATTAATTAATGCAAGCAATACCAGATCAGCAGAGTTAGCCTTTAGCGGGGTTCAAGGAGAAATAAAGAAAAAAATTGATGATATTAAAAATGACCTTATAAATCAACTTTGCGAAATAGAAGCGAGAGTTGATTTTGAAGAAGACTTCACAGATTTTGATTACACCAAATATCTAAAAAACATTAAAAAAGTAAAAGAAAAAATAGAATTACTAATAGAAAATGCAAAAAGAAATTCATATATTCACAATGGAATATCCATTGCGCTTATAGGTAAAACAAATGTTGGTAAAAGCTCTTTATTAAATTTGCTTGCAAAAAAAGAGAAAGCAATCGTAACTAATATTCCTGGAACAACTAGAGATGTTATTGAAGTTAATTTAACTATTAATGATATTCCAATGAAAATAATTGATACTGCTGGCATAAGAGAAACTCATGAACAAATTGAAAGTATTGGAATTAAAAAAAGTTTTGGGAAAATAAAAGAGTCAGATTTTATAATTTATATTTATAGTCTTGAAGAAGGATTTAATGAAGAAGACAAAAAAATAATACAAGAAATTCCCAAAGAAAAATTAATTACTATTTTGGGCAATAAAAAAGATTTAATTGATTGCAAAAATATTAATTCAAATGAGTTAAAAAACACAATTCTTATGAGTATTAAGAATAATGATGGTGAAAGATTATTAATAGACACAATTATAAAAAAATGCGGATTAAAACAAGTAGAAAATATCAATATATTTTTAAACGAAAGACATCTAACAAATTTGTCTGCTTGCTTATCTAATTTAAATGATACTGATGAAATAATTGAAAATAAATTGCCATTTGATTTGTTATCAATTGAACTGAGAGATGGAATTCAAAACTTATCTAAAATAACTGGTCAAGAATTAACAGAGGAACTTCTAGATAATATTTTTTCTAAGTTTTGTATTGGTAAATAAATTTGAGTTAAATTACATAGTGATATATAGTTGATTCTCTAACTTCAGTTTAATTTTTATTAATTAATTATTTCTTAGTTTAGTGGATTTAAATACTCCAATAATAAGTAAAATCATTGATAATTGGATCGATGAAGATATAGGTAGGGGAGATCTTACAAGTCCCTCTATTACAGAAGAGAATGGTAATGCATATTGGATTGCAAAAGAGGAGGGTATATTCTGTGGGGTTGAAATTATAAAAGAAATTTTTAGAAAAATTGATTTAAAAATCAGTCCAAAATTTAATATCTCTGATGGAGATAAATTTGTTAAAGATCAAAAACTCTTAGAAATATATGGACCTTCAAAAAGTTTACTCGCTAGTGAAAGGATCAGCTTAAATATAGCAATGCATTTATCTGGAATATCAACATATACAAAGAATCTTACAGATAAATTAGAAGGCACAAATATAAAATTAGCAGATACTAGGAAAACGACTCCTGGCTTAAGAATATTTGAAAAATATGCATTCAAATGCGGAGGTGGGGTGAATCATAGAATGGGATTATACGATGCTGCTATGATCAAAGAAAATCATATTGCATGGACAGATAATCTTAAGAATGCAGTACAAAAAATTCGCCTAAATTCGCCTTTTACAACTCATATCATAATTGAAGCTGAGAATATCGAACAGGCAAAAGAAGCAGTATTAGCAGGAGCGGATAGTGTCTTATTAGATGAACTTAGTCCTGAAACAATCAAAAAAAGCGTTCAAGAATTAAGAGATTTATCAATTAATAGCTTAAAAAAAGAAGTCAATAAAAATTTGATAATAGAAGTTTCTGGAATAAACCCTCAAGAAATTAGTAAATATCTAATAAAAGGTATTGATTTGATTTCAACAAGTTCTTCAATCACCAAAAGTAATTGGATTGATTTGAGTATGCGTTATATTAATTAATCATATAGATAAATAATTGAATAATTAATGCTAATCATTTTTAAAGAATTAACAAAACAATTTGAACAATCTCTTTTAGATAGTCTTGAAAAAAATGATAAAAAAGGAGAATTCGAAATTCTTAGAAAAAATTTAATTACACAATCATCAAAAGAGGAATTTGGTGATTATCAATGTAATGTTTGTTTAAGTTTATCTAAAATATATAAAAAGAACCCAAGAGATATTTCTAATGATTTTATTAACCTTTTAAATAAAAATAAAAGCATAGCAAAATTATGTAAGAGTCTAGAAATAGCTGGACCTGGATTTATAAATATAAAATTAAAAGATGAGGTTCTAATAAATGAAATTAAGTCAAATATTCAATGCAATAGGGCTGGCATACCTCTAATTAGAAAAGATTTAGATAGTGGTTTGTCCAATAAAGTTATTGTAGATTTTTCTAGCCCTAATATTGCTAAAGAAATGCATGTAGGGCATTTAAGATCAACAATAATAGGTGACTCAATATCTAGAATTTTCGAGTTAAGAGGTTATGAAGTATTAAGACTCAATCATGTTGGTGATTGGGGAACACAATTTGGCATGCTTATTACTCAGCTCAAAGATTTATATTCAAATGATCTAGAAGAAATAGGAAAGATCAAGATAAGTGATTTAGTTGAATTTTATAAAGAATCAAAAAAAAGATTTGATAACGAATCTGAATTCCAAAAAAGATCTAGAGAGGAAGTAGTTAAGTTACAAAGTGGAGATATTAAATCGATTAAAGCTTGGAAATTATTATGTGATCAATCAAGGAAAGAATTTGATGAAATCTATAAAAATTTAAAAATAAAAATAGAAGAAAGAGGTGAATCTTTTTATAATCCCTTCTTAAAATCAGTTATTGATGATTTGAATTTAAAAAAAATATTAGTAGAAGATCAAGGAGCAAAATGTGTATTTTTAGATGGGATGACTAATAAAGAAGGCAAACCTTTACCGCTAATTATTCAAAAAAAAGATGGAGGTTTTAATTATGCCACCACAGATCTTGCTGCTATAAGATACAGATTCAATAAACCTCCTAATGGCGATGATGCTTCAAGAATTATTTATGTAACTGATCATGGGCAAGCAAATCATTTTGCTGGAGTTTTTCAAGTTGCAAAAAAAGCAAAATGGATCCCAGAAAATTGTCAAGTAGACCATGTCCCTTTTGGGTTAGTTCAAGGAATTGATGGCAAAAAACTAAAGACAAGAGAAGGTGAAACAATACGCCTAAAAGATTTATTAAATGAAGCAGTTAGAAGAGCAAAAGAAGATTTATTGAAAAGATTAGAAGATGAAGATCGTTATGAGACCGAAGAGTTTATAGCAAATACTTCAAGAATTATTGGATTAGGAGCTGTTAAGTATGCAGATTTAAGTCAAAATAGGATTACTAATTATCAATTTAGTTTTGATAAAATGCTTTCCCTTAATGGTAATACTGCTCCTTATTTGTTATATACACTTGTAAGAATTTTAGGAATTAAAAGAAAAAATGATTTTGTTTATGAATCTAAAGATTTTCAGTACGTAAATTATGAACATAAATCTGAGTGGAAACTTATCAGAAAATTACTTAGGTTCGATGAAGTCATAATTTCTATTGAAAAAGACTTAATGCCAAATAGATTATGCAATTATCTGTTCGAGCTATGTCAGACTTTTAATAGATTCTATGATCAAGTTCCAATCCTCAAAGAAGAAAAAAATATAAAAATTTCTAGGCTTAATTTATGTGACCTAACTGCAAAAACACTAAAATTAAGCTTAGAGCTTTTAGGAATTGAAACTTTAGAAAGAATGTAATGAATGATTTTGATCCATTAAATAATCTTTTCCCAAAACCAAGAGAAGAAATAATAAATATGCAGTCTTACTCTGCACCTTTAGAAAATAGAAGAAATTTACTCCGCTTAGACTTTAATGAAAATACTTTAGGTCCAAGTCCTAAGGTTTTAGAGGCATTACAAGCGATAAAATTAGATGAGATTTCAATTTATCCAGAATATAATTTTTTAAAAAAATTTTTATGTGATAAATATCTTGATTCAAGAAAATTTGGTAATGATGAAATCGGAATTTTCAATGGAGCAGATGCAGCAATAAATGCAATTTTCAATTGCTTTGGAGAAAAAGATCAAATATTTCTAACCACAAATCCAACTTTTGGTTACTATTCTCCTTGTGCAGAAATCCGAGGAATGAAAAAAATAAGTTGTTCTTACATTGGAGAAAATTTTCTATTCCCCATCGAAGAATTTAGGGAAAAAATAATAAAGCATAATCCAAAGTTAATATTTATTTGCAATCCAAATAATCCAACAGGAACTGTTCTAAGCTCTCATGAAATAATTAATTTAGCCAATATCAATAACGATTCATTAATAGTTGTTGATGAACTATATGAAAAATTTAATGGAGATAGTCTTCTTGAATCGATAGATTTTGAAAAGAATAAAAATATACTAATAATCCAATCTCTTTCAAAAACTGCAGGTCTAGCTGGTTTAAGAATAGGTTTTACTTTTGGCAATAAAAGTTTAATTCAGTACATTAATAAAGTTACAGGACCATATGATGTAAACAGCTTTGCTATAACAGCTGCATTAGCAGCACTTAAAGACAAATCATATATTGATAATTATGTTTTAGAAGTAAAAAAGGCGAGGGAATGGATTTTAAATAAATTTAAATCAACAAAAATCAGAACTCACTTTAGTGGAGGTAATTATTTCTTAATTTGGCCAAAAAAAGATCCTAAAATCTTAATACAACAGATGAGAGAAAAAGGTATTCTTATTAGAAGTATGGAAAACAAAAAAGATATCGGTAATTCAATAAGGGTTAGTATTGGAACTAAAGAACAAATGATTTTTTTCTGGGACAATTACAAGATATTAGATTTAAAAAATTAATTACTGAAAATATAAATTGTATTTTGATCGATTCTTTTAGGTTTTATTTGAAAATCTTTTCCAACATATTTTACTTTAAAATCTTTCATATTTTCGATAAATAAATCAGCATTTGAGAAATCACATTCTTTATTAATTTTTTTGCCGCGTTCAAAGTGAACAGGAATAACTACATTAGGTTTTAGAAGCTTAACTATTTTTGAGGCTTCTTTACCATTGTAAGATTTTATTCCTCCTCCAATTGAAATAAACAATATATCTGGACTAGACAAAATAATTTGACTGTTTATATCAATATCACCAGCAGCTCCTCCCATATGAACAATTTTAAGATCATTCTGCTCCCAACTCCAAACAGTTGCCATCCCAAATCTTCTTCCATCTACTCTGTCATGTGGTACAGAAATTCCATTTAATAAAATATCCTCAAATTGATAGATTCCTGGCTCAACGAACATTAATTGATCATTAGGGTTATATCCTTCATCTGGAAGCCTAGAACTAGCCAAAATAAAATCTACGTTGACTTCTTTTGGCTCCTTTAAATTACTTGCACAACCTATTGCTTTAAAGGGATTTATAAGAATAGATTTATCTGCACTAGTAATTAAAAAACTACTATGTCCCAAACTTTTTATTCCTAAGTTCCTTGCCAATAATGAGGTAGGTAAAAAAGAGCTAACTAATATCAAAAATAAAAAGTTTTTAATTTGAGAAATCATAATATTAATTTTTTTTTATTTTACTTTTGTTCAGCCATTTTTAGAAAATTACTAATTAATTTATGACCAAATTGCGTCAACACACTTTCAGGATGGAACTGTACCCCATGTAAATGTTTATATTCTTTATGAGAGATAGCCATAATTGTTGAGTCTTCTAAAGTCGCAGTTATGTCGAAACAAGATGGTAAAGAACTTGAATCAACTATAAGACTATGGTATCTAGTAGCCACAAATGGAGTCTCGATATCTTTAAACAATCCTTTTTGATTATGAAATATTTTGGATGTCTTACCATGCATAAGTTCTTTCCCAACTATAACCTTACCTCCAAAAGCTTGGGCCAAAGCTTGATGACCTAAACAAACTCCCAATGTCGGAATATTTTTAGATAATTTTTTTAGTATTGGCAGACAAATTCCAGATTGATCTGGATTACCAGGACCTGGAGATAATAGGATGCCACTAGGATTTAGTTTGATAATTTCTTCTAAAGTAATTTCATCATTTCTTTTAACTATTAATTCTTTAGTTATTTCATGCTCAACTGAAAGTTCTCCTAAATATTGAACAAGGTTATAAGTAAAACTATCGTAATTATCAATAACAAGAAACATATTTATATGGATTTAAAATAACAACTTTATTTTAGGAACAAAGATATATACAGCAATAATAACAGAATTAATGGAAGCTAATAATACTGCTCCTGCAGAAGTATCTTTTGAAATTTTAGCCAAAATACTAAATTCTTTTTTCACTACTAAATCAACGATTGATTCAATAGATGTGTTCAATATTTCTAATATTAAAACAGACATTATTGTTGCAATCAAAATAACATAATTACTTAGACTAATTTTGAGTAAAAAACCAATTATTAAACTTGTAACTGCAAAAATTAATTGAATTTTAAAATTTCTTGAAGTTTTTAATACATAACTAATACCACTGAAAGCATACTTAAAACTTATAAATACATTACTAGAAGTTTTGTATGATTCTTTTCTATTTTCTAAATAGTTTATTTTTTTTTCCATTGATTTTTAATCTAATCGAGTAATTAAATATTCTTGGAAATTTAACATATTTTCTAAATCATGCTCATTATTATGTTCCCATCCCAAAAGATGTAAAAATCCATGACTAGCCAACCAGATCATCTCTCTATAGATTGAATGTTTATATTCATAAGATTGCTCAAGTGCCATCTCTAATGATATAAAAATATCTCCCAACTCTATATGATCTAAATTATTTAGAGATTCATCAGAAATAATTGGAAAAGATAGAACATCAGTTGGACCATTTTTTTGCATCCATTTCTTATTCAAAGAAGCAATTTCTTGATTAGATATTATCTGTAAGCCTAATGAAAAAGATTTTTTTTCAAAAATATAATTTGGTAATTCATAATCCTCTTTTTTTAATATTGTATTTATCCAAGATAAAAAAACTTTCTCCCAAAAAATAGATTCAAAAATAAGATGAGTTTTAGTATCTTTTAACTTATTTGAAAATTGAGAGAAATCATTACATTGAAAAACCAAATCTAAATTTATTTCAGAAATAATTTTTTCTTTCATACATTCTTAAACTGGAATATTGGGCTTACCTATTGTGGCCACAAGTATTAATATCCCAATTAAAACTAGAAAGGTTATTGAAAAATGAGAAATACTTTTTGAGCCTTTCCTTACCATATTTCTCATAGCAAGCTTTATAAAGCTTGGAGGAGAAACTTTTTTTTCTAAAATTTCGTTTTTATTTTCCATTAGTTATTCAATAGATTCATTAGAAGAAATATTCATACGTAATAATTCATGAATAAATGGTTCAAGTCCACCATCTAAAACACTATCTAACTCGTTAGTCTCCTGCATAGTCCTAAGATCTTTTACCATTTGATAGGGATGGAAAACATAATTTCTTATTTGATTGCCCCATGCAGCTTCCACAATATCACCTTTAATATCAGCGACTTCAGCAGCTCGTTGTTCTTTAGCAATCACTAATAGTTTAGACTTTAAAAGTAACATAGCTTTTTCTTTATTTTGTAATTGAGATCTTTCTTGAGTACATCTTACTGAAATCCCTGAAGGCAAATGAACAATTCTCACTGCTGTTTCTACTTTATTAACATTTTGTCCTCCAGCTCCACCGGATCTACTCGTTGTAATTTCTAAATCTTTTTCAGGTATATCAAGTGAAATATTATCATCTAATTTTGGCATAACCTCTACCCCAGCAAAGCTGGTTTGTCTTTTGCCATTGGCATTAAAAGGAGAAATTCTTACTAATCTATGAGTTCCTTTTTCATGTTGCAGATAGCCATATGCATATTTTCCATCAATTTCGAACGTTACACTTTTAATACCTGCTTCTTCTCCTTGAGATAATTCATTAATGACAAGGCTCATTTGATTATTATCGGCCCATCTTGAGTACATTCTTAATAATATCTCTACCCAATCCTGCGCATCTGTTCCACCCGCACCTGCGTTAATAGAAACTACTGCTCCTTCCTTATCGTATTCACCACATAACAATCTTTCAAATTCCCATTTATCCAAATTCTCTCTTAATTTCTTTAATCCCAGCTGCGATTCTAAAATCATTTCCTCTTCGGGTTCTAGAGAATAAAGCTCAAGAGAGGCATTAGCATCAGAAATAAAAGTTTTCCATTTATCTAACAATTCGAGTTGTGCTTTGACATCATCAAGGATTAACATTTGCTTTTTAGCTTCTTCTTGATTTTCCCAAAATTCAGGCTGAGCAGAAATTTGCTCTAACTCTTTCCTTTTCGCTTTTAATCTTGGAACGTCAAAGACAATCCTGAGCATTACCCAGGCGCTCTGTTAGTTCCGAAAGATCTTTTTTGAAATCTGTAATATCTATCAAAATAGAATTTAATCGTTATTTATAATCTAACAAGCACTTTTGTTTAATAGTATAAACTAAGTATTATTTTAAAAAAATGTCCAAAGTTGAAATTTATACTTGGCAATATTGCCCATTCTGTATTCGAGCAAAATCACTACTCAAGAAAAAAAATGTAAATTTTACAGAATATAAAATAGATGGCGACGAAGATGCCAGAGCATTGATGATTGAAAGAGCTGATGGTAGAAGAACATTACCACAAATATTTATAGATAATGAGGGTATCGGAGGCTGCGATGATCTCTACGCATTAGAAAATGAAAATAAATTAGAAGCATTATTAAACTAGATCTTATGAAATTTCTATTCGTAATAGATCCAATTAAAAATATAAATCCCTTAAAAGATTCAACTGCTGCTTTAATGCAAGCATCATCAAAAAAAAATATTGAAATCTGGAGTTGTACTCCTCAAGACCTGGAAGCTAGAGGTGATGAAGTATGGGCATCTTCCGTAAAAGTTGAAGTAATTCCGTGGATTTCTTTCAAAGAGAATGATTGCATACCTCTCGCCGAATTTAATTGCATTTGGATGAGAAAAGATCCTCCTGTAAATGAGGCTTATTTATATGCAACCCATCTTTTAGAAGTTGCCGAAAGAAAAGGAGTAAAAGTAATTAACAAACCCTCATCGTTAAGAGCGTGGAATGAAAAGCTAGGTGCTTTAAGATACAGCCACTTAATGGCACCTACAATAGTTGCGAGTAAGGTAAAAGATCTTATTAATTTTGCAAATATAAATAATGAAGTAGTCATAAAACCTCTTGGAGGAAAAGGTGGTCAAGGTGTTATAAGGATAAATAAAAATTCTCCAGGAATTAAATCAATCATTGAATTAATCACTTCTCAAGAAGAATTACCCGTTATGATGCAAAAATTTATTCCTGAAGTCATAGAGGGTGATAAAAGAATAATTATCGTAAACGGAGAAGCAATTGGATCAATAAATAGGATTCCTCAAGGAGGCGATTTTAGGAGTAATTTAGCGATGGGAGGCAAGGCTGAACCCACATTATTAACAGAAAAAGAAAAAAGTATCTGCTCAGAATTATCTCAACACTTCAAAGATGAGGGTTTATTTTTTGTAGGTATTGATGTAATAAATGGAATGCTTAGCGAGATTAATGTAACCAGTCCAACAGGTTTAAGAGAAATAGAAAATTTATCCAATAAGAATGTTTCAGAGGAAGTTATTGAAAAATTAGTAGAAATTATCTAGGATTTTTAGCGCAAAATATCTGTTTTACTATAGATTCAAATTTTAATTTAATCTCATCTATTTCTTTCTCTAAAACGGAGCCAGAAACTATACCTGAACCTGCAGTAAATTCAATATTTTCTTCAATACATCTTGCGCCTCTTATTGCCAAAAGAAATGAAGCATTGCCTGATGAATCAACCCAACCCATTGGAGAAGCATAATTTCCTCTAGGAAAAGACTCAAGAGTGTTTATCCAATCCAATGCTGCATTTTTTGGGTATCCACAAACAGCTGGAGATGGATGTAAGTTTTTAAGCAATTCAAAAGGACAAATATTTTCAACTTTAGAGAAAATGAGTGTTTGCAAATGAGAAATATCTCCAAATGAATTTACCTTGATATCACTTTTTTTAAAGTTTGTTATTTTTGAAACTTCTAAAGATTTAATCAAATGTTGTATTACATAATTATGTTCCTTTAAGTCTTTAGTACTTTTTAGGAGTTTCTTAAAATTTGAATTAGTAGAGATAGTTCCAGCAAGAGCCTCTAAAGTTAAATTAGGTTTAGAGAAAGAAAATAATTTTTCTGGAGATGCTCCAAACAAAATATCCTTACTATTCCTTTTCCAAACGTATCTACATGTATTTGGTTGCTTCTTTTTAAATCTTTTTAAAATTTCTACTAAATCTAATTTATTTTTAAGTTTTATTTTAATCCTATTCGCTAAAACTATCTTTTCGAGGATATCTTTCTCTACTAATTGAATTCCTCTATTTACTACTTTTTTCATATTTGTTTTAGAAGTTTCTAAGGAGCGTGAGAAATCATCAATAAAAGGGGAATCAAAACTAGTTTTTAAGCCAGATGATTTTATTAATTCTGAGCCAGAATTAATAACTTGATTTCTAATTGTCCATATTTCTTCAATTAATGTTCTTAATGATGATTTACCTTCAACATGACCATTGATTCTTAACCAGCAATTCTTGCCACTTTTAGTAATTAATATTTTTGGCAAAATGGCTTCCAAACTAGGGATATCTGAAGGTAAATTCTTATTATTCAAATTTTCAGAGAAAGAAAATAAATAAATTATTTTTGAAAGTGCAGAATTATGCGATTCATTAGTTAAGTTAATTAAATTTTTAAAATTCTCAGAATTAAACTCTTTTGCTACCTCAAATCTTTTTGGGCCATCCAGAGTAACATATTTACACTTCTCGAAAGCTATATATGAAATGCCATCAGATTCCTCCCAAAATGAAGAAAACGGATATTGATTTATTAACAATTCATAAACTTGAAATAAATCAATACAAGGAATCTCAACACAAATACTTACTAATCCAGAATTTTCAACTTTCTTATCGAAAGAGGAAAATACATCTTTTAAAAAATCTGTTAAGTTTAAATCATTTTTCATTACTTATTGAAAATAACTAAAAATCATGCAATAAAGTAAAAAATGTAACTCAATTTATAAACTACATTTAATAATGATCGAATTTTGTGAGTTAAATAAAAATGGACGAAGATAAAAAAAAATTATGGAAACAAGCAATAAAATGGCCTCTTTATTCTGTTGCCATACTTCCAGTTTTAATAACAGGGGCTTACTTGCTCAATCAATATGAAGAGGTAAAAATTTATAATTTGATTTCATTTACTTTAGCTGCAATTTTGATATTACTTTGGGAAAATCTAACTAATGATTTATACGACGCAGAAACAGGAATCGATGAATTTAAATTCCATTCAATTGTAAATCTTGTAAAAAATAAAAAAATAATTTCATTTATTGCATATACATCTTTAGTTATTGGTTTATTAATAATTTTAATTATTTCAGTATCAACAAGTATAAACATTTTTATTTTGGTGGCAGCTTGCTGCTTCTTAGGATATTTATATCAAGGTCCTCCTTTTAGATTGGGCTATCAAGGTTTAGGAGAACCATTATGCTGGCTTGCATTTGGACCTTTTGCGTACTCTGCAGTCTTAATTGCGTTAAATCCGTCTAATATTTACTTCGAAGATATTCCATGGAAAGTTTCTTTATTACTTGGTTCAGGACCTTCCTTGGCAACAACTCTTGTATTATTTTGTTCTCATTTTCATCAAATTTCTGAAGATAAAAAGCATGGGAAAAATTCACCTTTAGTTCGCTTAGGGGCAAAAAAAGGTTCTCAATTTGTGCCTTGGATAATTTTTACAATATATATTTTTCAACTTTTCACAATAGTTTATGGATTTATTCCAGTGTTTTGCATCCTTTATTTGCTTAGTTTCCCTCAAGCAATAAGACTTATAAATTTATTAAAATCTTCGTATGCAAAACCTTCTGCAATAAAAAATTGCAAATTCGTCGCAATAAAATTTCAAACTCTTAATGGAATTGGTTTAATCACAGGATTAATATTTAATTACTTGCTAAATAAATGAACTTAATATTTCAAAAAAAATCTTATAGCTTTAAGTTATCGGCCAAAGTAGAAAATTCTAAAACCAATTACCATACAAAATCGGGTTGGATAATTAAATTAATAAGTAATGATAAAAAAATAGGGTTTGGAGAAGTTTCACCGCTACATAAAAAAGACTTAAAAAAGTGTGCGAAACAACTAGATATGATCCCTGAGTATATAGAGGAATTTAATTTATCTGAGCAAATAAATATTTTTCACCCATGCATTCAATCTGCAATAAATTCTGCATTAGCTGAGATCAATGGAAAAATAATTTTTAAAGAAAACTACTACTTTGATGAAATTGGTAAAACAGCCATATTGTTAAATCATGAAAATGTAGTTTCAGATCTAAATGATATTAAAAAAAGACATTGTGATATTGGAAAATCATTAACCTTAAAATGGAAAGTAGCACTAAAAAATAACCATGAGGAAGAAGCAAAATTAGAAGAAATTTTAAGCAAAATAGGTAATAATATTAAGTTAAGAATAGATGCTAATGGTTCTTGGGGAAGAGACATAGCTAATAGATGGGCTGATATTTTGAAAGATAATAAAAATATAGATTGGTTAGAACAACCTCTCTGTGTTGATGATATTGATGGACTGACAGAACTAAACAAAAAAATTCCAATAGCTTTAGACGAATCACTTTTAAAATTTCCAACTTTGATTGATGAGTGGAAGGGTTGGCAAATTAGAAGGCCTTCTCAAGAAAATAATCCAGTTAAGCTTTTAAGAGAATTAGAAAATAAAAAAGCTTTAATATCTATAAGTACCTCATTTGAAACTGGAATAGGAAAGAGATGGCTCCATCATTTATCTTCTCTACAATTACAAGGACCAACTCCAAAAGTTCCTGGTTTAGCAATGAATAAATTCCCTAATTCGTTTCTATTTTTAAATGAAGCAAAAAAGATATGGGATCAACTATGAAAAATAAAATTCATACTATTGAAGTTGAAAATAACGAAACTCAATCTGTAGAGAAAATTATTGAAAAAATTAGAGAGAATAAAATTATTTATGTAAAAAACAAATTTTATGAAGACAAAGATGTATTAGATTCAATTACTGAAAATGGGCCAGCAATTATCTTAAACAGTAGTGGGAGTTCTGGAAAACCGAGACAATGTTTTCACCATTTAAATAATCTTAAATTATCTGCAACTACATCAGGTCAATGGCTAATAGAGCAAGGATTTGAATTACAAAACTGCTTAATTTTAAATACTTTACCCCTGAACCATATAAGTGGATTAATGCCAATTTTTAGAAGTCAAACTTGGGGATGTGATTGTATTAATATTTCTCCGAATTTGATAAAAAAAACTCGAGAACTTTTACTTTTCACAATTAAATTTAAAAAAAACAAAAAACACTTGATTACGTCATTAGTACCTACCCAATTACAAAGACTTTTAGCTCAAAAAGATGGAATTAGTTGGCTAAAAATTTTTGATCTAATTTGGGTAGGTGGAGCTTCAATTTCAGACGAAACTGCAGAACAATGTATAAAAGAAAAAATAAAATTAGCACCTTGTTACGGCTCAACTGAAACAGCAGCAATGGTTACGAGTTTAAAACCAAAAGAATTCTTAATGGGTTTTAAAAATGTTGGAGAAATACTACCTGATACAAAAATAAGAATTAACGCACAAGGATTAATCGAAATAAAATCAGCCAGAATTGGAATCGAAATAATAGATTCTTTAAAAACTGAAAATTTCAAAAATAAAAATGGGTGGTGGCAAACAAGTGATTTAGGTGAAATTAAGCAAATCAATAATTCTTACTATTTAAAATTTGTTGGAAGAAGTGATAATGCCTTTAATTCAGGAGGAGAAGTTGTTTTCCCTGAAGTAATTGAATCTAGATTAAATGATTTCATTATGAAAGAAAATATCCCAATTAATAAATTCAATATTTCAAAAGTATCTAACAAATTATGGGGAAATAAAATTAAAGTAATAGTTGAATTTAGAGAACTTACAAATGATAAAAATATTGAAATTTCTTTAAATTTATTAAAAAATTTTTCTCAAAGTTGGCCTAAACATGAAAAGCCTGAAAAGTGGATTGTTAAAAACAAAAATAGCATTACAGAAAAAATAAACTATAAATTTAAAAAATAATAATTAGCATTCTTTTAAATTTGTACTTACATTTGAAGCCTCTATCCATCTTTCTAACTGATCGGGAAGTTCTATTTTATTTCTTGAATCAACATCTAAAGAACAATGTATAATTTTCCCTTCGGCTACTTTATTTCCATTTTTTATAAAAAAGCTATTTACTTGGAACAAATGAGTATTAATTTTATGAGGGGCAATTTTTACTTTTAATAAATCTCCAATTTTTATAGGCGCATGAAAGTTTGCTTCACAATTTACTATTGGAAAAATAATTTGACTTTTACGTATAGAAAAATCTGGAAAAATATCATGACAAGGGATCCCATAGATTTCAATACTTTCTTCCCAAGCTTCATGCGACCATTTTAATAAGTTATGAAAATGAATTACACCTGCAGAATCACAATCACCAAACCTTACCTTCTTCTGCAATATTAACCAGTCAGAGGGTTTCATTTAAAGAAATTATCTATCAACAGATCCCATAATGACATCTATTGAACCAAGGATTGCCATAATATCAGCGATTTTGGCACCTTTAAGAATATGAGGCAATATTTGCAGATTATTTAAATCAGCTGCTCTGATTTTAAATCTCCATGGGGTAACTTCATTATTTCCTTGAATAAATACACCTATTTCTCCTTTGCCGGACTCTAATCTTGTATATAATTCTCCGTTAGGAATTTTAAAAGTTGGAGCAACCTTCTTAGCTACATATTGATAGTCAATACCAAATATTTCACTTTTCTTATCTTCAGTCGCCATTCTTTGAGCTTCTAAATTTTCTGTTGGACCTCCTGGAATCATTTTGCAGGCTTGGCGAATGATGCTTAGTGATTGTCTCATCTCTTCAACTCTTACTCGATATCTCGCATAACAATCTCCTTCTTTTTCTGAAGCAATCTGCCAATCAAAATCGTCATAACATTCATAACTATCGACTTTCCTTAAATCCCAGGAAACTCCAGAAGCTCTAAGCATTGGCCCAGACAAAGACCAATTAATTGCCTGGTCTCTTTGTATTGTTCCTAGACCTTCAATTCTTTTTCTAAAAATTGGATTATTTGTAATTAATTTTTCGTATTCATCTATCTTAGGACCAAACCAATCGCAAAAGTCTATACATTTTTCTAACCATCCGTATGGGAGATCACATGCGACACCGCCTATCCTAAAGAAATTATTATTTATTAGCCTTTGTCCAGTAGCAGCTTCCCAGAGATCATAGATCATCTCTCTTTCTCTAAAAATATAGAAAAATGGAGTTTGAGCTCCTACGTCTGCTAAAAAGGGACCAAGCCATAAAAGATGATTAGCAATACGATTAAGTTCGAGCATAAGAACTCTGATGTAACTAGCTCTTTTGGGAACTGGAATATTAGCTAATCTTTCAGGAGCATTTACTACAATAGCTTCATAAAACATTCCTGCTGCATAATCCATTCTGCTTACATAAGGGACATACATTACATTTGTCCTATTTTCAGCTATCTTTTCCATTCCTCTATGTAAATATCCAATTACTGGCTCACAATCAATGACATTCTCACCATCAAGAGTTACAACTAACCTTAAAACCCCATGCATTGAGGGATGGTGAGGGCCAAAATTGACCACCATTGGTTCTGTTCTAGTCTCTAGCTGAGCCATTCGAAATTTAACTTCTAAACAAATCTTAGTCGAAAGTTATGCAAACTGACCTATCTGATTCATCTTTTTTCAATCATCAATCAGTTATGACAGATGAGATTATGGCCTCATTAGAGCATTACCCACTTATACATAACAATCAACTTAAGGGAATAGACGCAACTTTAGGCGGAGGCGGGCACTCTTATCATTTATTGAGAAAATATTCGGATTTAAATATAATTGGACTTGATCAAGATCCATTCGCAAGAAAATCAGCATTAAAAAAACTTGATGAGTTTAAAAGTAGGATTGATATAAGGGCTTCAAATTTTGCGGATTTTGTACCAAAAGAAAAAGTTTCTTTTGTGATTGCAGATCTTGGAGTAAATAGTAACCAAATTGATGACCCTAAAAGAGGATTTAGTTTCCAAAAAGATGGTCCACTTGATATGCGCATGAATCCTTTTCTTGAGGTTGATGCAGAGAAATTAATTGAGGCTTTAAATGAAAAAGATCTAGCTAACCTAATTTATAAATATGGAGAAGAGAGATTATCAAGAAAGATTGCTAGGAAAATAAAAATGGATTTGAAGGAAAATGGGAAATATTCTGGGACAAAAGAGTTAGCTTATTCTATTGCAGGCTGCTTCCCACCAAAACAAAGATATAAAAAAATACACCCAGCAACAAGAACATTTCAAGCACTAAGAATTGCTGTTAATAAAGAAATTGAAGTATTAGAAAAATTTTTGCAAGTTGTACCTGAATGGCTTTTGCCAGGGGGTATTATTTCTGTTATTAGTTTTCATTCTCTTGAGGATAGGTTAGTTAAAAGTTGTTTTAAGAATGATCAAAGACTAAAAAACCTGACAAAAAAGCCAATAACTCCTTCCGAACAAGAAGTCGAACTTAATAAAAGAGCTAGAAGTGGAAAATTAAGAATTGCTCAATTAAATTAAAAGCCAATAATTTCTATCGTAATGATCTGATCGTATTTGTAAGAATATGAATTGCTTGTTTTATATCTTTTGAATTAGTACTTAATCCAATACTTAACCTTATTGAAGATTCTGCTTCTTTAAGAGATCTACCTAAGGCTAGTAAAACATGAGATGGTTCACCACTACTACATGCAGATCCAGTAGAACAAATTATTTTAGATTTTAAAAGTTTATGAAACTTTGCTCCGTTTAAATCCAATACAGTCAAATTTAAATTGTGAGGTAATCTTTTTTCTATGGAGCCATTAATTAATAAACCAGAATTATTTTTTAACAACCCCTCTAAAAGGTTATTTCTATAAAAAAGTAATTTCTCAGCATTATTTTTTTGATTAAGAACTGCTATCTCTATTGCTTTAGCAAAGCCAACTACTAAAGGAAGAGGTAATGTGCCAGACCTAAGACCATATTCCTGACCTCCTCCAACAATTAAAGGCTCAAGATTAATTTCTTCATCAATCAAAAGAAGTCCTATCCCTTTAGGACCATATATTTTGTGAGAACTCATCGTTATCATATTTACATCTGATAAAAGATTGTCTAACGCCATATAACCTAAACATTGTGCAAAATCAGAGTGAAATGTTATTCCTCTCGATTTACATATCTTTGAAATATTTTCTATGGGCTGAATAACTCCTATTTCGTTATTTGCCAACATGACACTAACCAGAAATGTATCTTCTCTTATATTTTTTTTGAATTGTTCTTCTGAAATTAAGCCATCTTTCTCAGGATTAATTTCTGTAACCATAAATCCCTCTTTTTTTAGTTGGTTTAAGGGCTCCAAAACAGCTTTATGCTCCGTTTTTAAGGTAATAATATGTCCATAATTTCCTGTTTTTTTATAGAAATTTCTAGCAAAACCTAATAAGGCTAAGTTATTAGATTCAGTTGCCCCACTTGTAAAAATAACTTTTTTATTCTTAAGAAATAAATTTTGTTCTATTTTTTCTCTTGAGGCTTCCAATATAGCGCTTGCGTTAATCCCCGCCAAATTAGATTTGCTTGCAGGGTTAGAAAATATCTCACTCCAAAAAGGTTTCATAGAATCAACAACATCTTTAGAGCAAGGAGTCGAAGATTGATAGTCTAGTAGTATGGGAGTTGATAGCATTATGTTTAGTATATAAAATTCTGTTTATTACTAGAAAATCAAATTAAAGAATTTAAAAAATGAATGAAATTAATCAAATAAATAATGAACCGGTAAGAAAATCAAGAATTTTATTAGTTGATGATGAGCCTGGTTTAAGAACAGCTGTTAAAACATTTCTAGAAGATGAAGGCTTTGAAATATTTATTGCAGTTGATGGAGAGGATGGTTGGGAAAAAGCTCAAACAATTTTCCCCGATTTGATAATTAGCGATGTTATGATGCCCCGAGCCAACGGTTATGCTTTATTAGAAAAAATTAGAGAGGATGAAAAATTAGGAGGAACTCCAGTTATTTTTCTAACTGCAAAAGGAATGACCCTAGACAGAACAGAAGGTTATCTTGCAGGAGTTGATGATTATATTTCCAAACCTTTCGATCCCGATGAATTAGCTGCAAGAGTTAAAAATGTAATCAACAGACAAGAACGATTATTAAAAGAAGCGGCACGATTCGCAGATATTGACGTAAGCAAAATGGCAAAACAAATTACTGAAATAAAATCTATGCTCACAGACCAAAACCAGACTAATCCAGAAAATAAAATAAATCTTCCTAGTTTTACTCCTAGAGAAGCAAGTGTGCTTCAACTAGTAGCAGAGGGACTGATGAACAAAGAAATTGCAAGACAGCTTGAAACATCTATTAGAAATGTTGAGAAATATGTAAGTAGACTTTTTATCAAAACAGGTACATCTAGCCGAACAGAATTAGTTCGTTATGCACTTGAAAATCATTTAGTAAAATAAATTATTTAATTTTTTCGAATTCAATTAGTTTTGAAAAATAAAAAGGAGCTTGATTTAATTTCTTTTTAACAACTTTAAATCCTCTTTCTTTAGCAGCATTAATAATACCCTTTTCTTTCAATGTATATGCTCTTGTAGTTTTACTTGGCCCAGGAAATAATTTTCCAATATTTTTTAGAACAGCAAGAACTGGAGTATAAGGAGCAAAGCTAACGATTAGTTTTTCTTTGCTTAAATCGCATAGATGTTGAACCATTTCTTCTGCGACCGGTTGAGGATAATGAATAAATACATCCAAACAAACTACAACATCAAATAATCCTTTTAATTTTTCCAGATCACAGACTTCATATTTAATTTTACCTTGACTCAAACCTAATTCATGAATGCGTTTTTTTGTTTCTTTAATCATTTCAGAAGAAATATCGCTCACCTGTAGTTCTTTTATACCGAGTCTTAATAAAGGTATGGAAAGACTTCCTACACCACAGCCTGCATCACAATAACTTTTTTTTGTTAGTTCAGGATAATTTTTGATGTATGAGACTACATCATCTACAGTTTTTTGATGTCCTTTCCTAATATTTTTCTGAACTGTATTAATTTCATCAGATTTGCTATAAATTTTATTCCATCTTTCAAAGCCAGTACCATTAAAATACTCCCTAACTTCACTTTTTTCGATAATCTTATTTGACGTCATAATATTCTATGAAAATTTATTCTTTTTATACTAACTAACTGGCGCCAAATTAATTGCACGCCATTATAGGAAAGAATTGATTTGTTATTTTGTCAGAATTGAATTCTAAAGATATTTATAAAATTGCTGTCGTAATGGGTAGTGATTCAGATCTAAAAACATTGAAACCAGCCATTGATATTTTAAGAGAATTTGGAATAAAAACTGAAGTTTGTATACTTTCTGCTCATCGAACACCTATTGAAATGATGGAATATGCAAAAAATGCAGAATCAGAAAACATAAAAGTAATAATTGCCGGTGCTGGGGGTGCTGCTCATCTTCCAGGAATGCTGGCATCCATAACTTGCATTCCTGTAATTGGAGTACCAGTAGAGAGTAAGACACTTAAGGGGATTGACTCTCTTTTATCAATCGTTCAAATGCCCGCTGGGATTCCAGTTGCAACAGTTGCAATTAATGGAGGTCAGAATGCTGGATTATTGGCAATAGAGATGATCAGTTTATTTGATGAATCCATAAAGAAAAATTTGAAAGAATTCAGAGAAAATCTACATTCACAGGTAAGAACTAAAAATAGTAAGTTATCAAATATTGGACCTGACAATTATCTTCAAAATAAATGAACTAATATTTTTCTATTAGGCCTTGTTAAGAAAGTTTTCTTTTTTAAGGTAGTTAATAACTTTTTCAACGGAATCATTTAAATCTAACGAACCTGTATCAACAACAATTTCTGGATTATGAGGAGCTTCATATGGACTAGAAATCCCTGTAAATTCCTTAATTTCACCCAAACGAGCTTTCTTATAAAGACCTTTAGTATCCCTATTTTCGCAAACTGTGATATCAGCAGCACAATAAACTTCAATAAAATCCTTAGATCCAATAATTTTTCTCACCTTATCTCTATCGCTAATAAATGGCGAAACGAATGCTGTAATAGTTATTATCCCAGCATTCATAAATAAATTCGCAACTTCGCCAATTCTTCTTATATTTTCTTCTCTATCTTCATCCGAAAAACCAAGATCTTTACATAAACCGTGTCTAATATTATCTCCATCCAACACATAAGTCGAAAAACCATCTAAGTGTAAAACTTCATTTAAAGCGTTGGCCAAAGTACTTTTACCAGAACCAGATAAACCTGTAAACCAGATAACCATACCTTTATGACCTCTCATTTTCTCTAACTTTTCTCTATCAATAGTTAAGTTGTGCCACTTTATATTGGTTGACTTTGTTTGATCTTGTTCTTTCATTTTTTGCATCATCAAAATTAAAAACCTATCCTAACCCTTGCTTCATAAATTATGAAATCCCTCTTTACGAAGAAACTCAATTGATTTCGATACCATATCACCCTGTAACTGGATATTTCTATCAATTAATGTTCCTCCAGTCCCACAAAAAACTTTAATTTTTTTTAGTAATTCTTTTAATAAGATTTCATCCTCAGTGCCTAAACCTCTAATTAAAGTTATAGTCTTGCCCTTTTTACCTTTTTTTTGTTTTGAAATATTTATTTTTGATCTTTTATTAAAAGTATCTACCTTAGCTGTTTCTTCAGATTTTTTTTCTTGATTATCAAATTCGATCCAATTCTTTTTTCCCATTATTTTCAATATAATCTATAGTTAGTTAATACTTATTCTATAGAAAAAGTGGTAAGTACATTTTCTCGCAAAGATCAAAACTATAAAAATGACGATTTAAATCAACCCTCCAAAGAGGGAAGATTTGGAAAATATGGTGGTCAATATGTTCCTGAAACGCTAATGCCTGCTCTTTTTGAGCTTGAAACAGCTGCATCTAATGCATGGAAAGATAAACTTTTTGTAGAAGAATTAAATCATCTACTTAAGACTTATGTAGGAAGAGAAACACCACTTTATGAAGCCAAAAGACTTACTGAACATTACAAAACTAAACAAGCAACTCCTAGAATATGGCTTAAAAGAGAAGATTTAAATCATACTGGGGCTCACAAAATTAATAATGCTCTTGGACAAGCTTTATTGGCAATAAGAATGGGCAAAAAAAGAATAATTGCAGAAACTGGAGCAGGTCAGCATGGAGTTGCTACTGCTACTGTTTGTGCGAGATTTGGCTTGAAATGTATTATCTACATGGGTGCTGAAGACATAAAAAGGCAATCCCTTAACGTTTTCAGAATGAAACTTCTAGGAGCTGAAGTTAAAGTTGTAAATTCTGGAACTGCAACACTTAAGGATGCTACTAGTGAAGCCATTAGAGATTGGGTTTCTAATGTCGAAACCACACACTACATTTTAGGATCTGTTGCCGGCCCACACCCTTTCCCAAAGATTGTGCGAGATTTTCATGCAGTTATAGGTGAAGAAACTAAAAAACAATGTTTGGAATCATTTGGATCTTTTCCCGATATTTTGCTTGCTTGTGTAGGTGGGGGATCAAATGCAATGGGGCTTTTCCATCCTTTTGTTAAAGAAACTTCTGTGCGTCTTATTGGAGTTGAAGCCGCAGGAAGCGGAGTTGATACTGACAAACATGCTGCCACTATCACTAAAGGGTCAGTTGGAATTTTGCATGGATCAATGAGTCTTCTCTTGCAAGATGATAATGGTCAAGTACAAGAAGCTCACTCAATAAGTGCAGGTTTAGATTACCCTGGAGTAGGACCTGAACATAGCCATTTAAAAGATATAGGTAGAGCAGAATATGGATCAGTCACAGATCAAGAAGCTTTAGACGCTTTAAAACTTGTTAGTGAACTAGAAGGAATTATACCTGCACTTGAAACTTCCCATGCCTTTGCTTGGTTAGATAAATTATGCCCTACTCTTGAAAAAGATACTCATATAGTTATCAATTGCTCTGGTAGAGGCGACAAAGATGTTAATACTGTTGCATCTTCATTAGATATTTAATCAATACCTTGGTATTGATGGGTCAATATATCTACTCCATCCATCAATACCCTCCTCCAAATTCCATATTTCGCTCACAATATTATTATCCAAGCACCATTGAGAAAAGTTATAACTTCTTATTCCTGCATGACAGGTAACTACAATTTCTCTATCTAATAAACCAGCAAATATTTCTTCAACATATTCAGATGTGACTTTACTAATTGGTATATGTAAAAATTCTTTTGAGAAACGAGCCAGTTCAAGCTCTGACTGCTCTCTTACATCAATCAAGACTGGATCTTCTTTCTCAGAATTAAACCAATCATTGAGACTAGAAGCATTTATAGATTTTGGATAACTTCCCAATTTATAGGATAAATTATGTGTTATTTACAATTTAATAAATTAAGTTGCAGTAGGAAGTTTATTGTTAAAAATAAAAATAAACATTGATAATGAAACTTAGAGTAGTAGCAATAATACTATTATTATCTTTATTACTTTTTTTTGGTTTTAAAAAAGTTTCTGCTAATAAAAATAAGGAGCAAAGTACAAATATTGAGCAACTAAATATCTTAAAATATATACCTGAAAACAATAAATTATTATTTATTTCAAATTTAGATAGTTTTAATATTGTTAATAATAATGAAAAGGATAAAAATCCAACAAATAAAGATAACTTTGTTTTAATAAAAGACTCTATATTAGATTACTTAGGAATAGATCTAGGCAACAATAAATTAGAAGATATCTATAATAATGAACTTATAATCTCAACTTTTGAAAATAATAAAAAGCTTAAAGATGATATTTTGATTGTTTTTAAAATTAAGCCAGAAAAAACAATAGATGATTTATTAAATTTGCCTAATAAAATTGATCAGATTGATGAGATAATTTCAATTAATAGAGAAAACAAAATAAATTTCCTTAACTATATATACCGAACCGACGATAATTATATAATTGCTTCATCAGATAAAAAATTAATCAAAAATAGTATTAGCTCTAGTAAAAATTTTAAGAAAAAAAAATTTCAATATGAGGGAGAACTTGTTGGACTGAACAATGAAAAAAATATATTATTCACAAATAAATTTTTGGAAAGTAAATTTTTTAATAAAGAAATTTTTCCTGAGAATAATGGGGATAAAATTGCTACAATTTTTGACTTTAAAAATAAGCAACTAATTTTAAAATCATATTTACTAAATAATAAAAAAAATATTGATATTCTTACTTACGAAAAGTTAATGAATAAAGAGAATAGTAATGAAGATAATCCTGAAAATTTAATTTTTTGTGATATGAAAAATTTTGACAAACATCTTAATCCCTTAATAAATGATTTTCAACTCAGTTTTTTTGAAGAGTTTAATCAAAATAATAATCAAAACATTTTAATTCTCAATTCAAATAAAGATTGGCTTATTACGTTTGAAAAAAATAATGAAGATCAATTTGATTTAAGTGCTTTGAGAAAGCTAAAAGATTTCAACAAATATACTTTGAAACAAAATGAAGATATTTATTCGATATATTCCAAAGATATTCTTGAAGAAAAAGACGATGTTATAAAACAATTAACTTATGAAAATATCTATTCAATAGAATCAGGAGGTTTACAAATCATAAGTAATCATTTAATTGATGGTAAAAAACTAGAGAAAATATCAAAAAA
This sequence comes from Prochlorococcus sp. ALOHA_ZT_50, assembly GCF_022447305.1. Lineage (NCBI taxonomy): Bacteria > Bacillati > Cyanobacteriota > Cyanophyceae > Synechococcales > Prochlorococcaceae > Prochlorococcus > Prochlorococcus sp. ALOHA_ZT_50. The sequence goes on from NZ_JAKVCI010000001.1 coordinate 78,325, forward strand.
ATTTTTTAACCTAAAAAGTAATAAAGATAAATCTGCTTTTCTTTATTCAAAAGTTGATATCAAAGATGGTAATTCTAATAAAATTGAATATTTTTCTAATTTGCAGGACCTTAATTTTCTCATTAAAAATATTTTAAAAATATCAAATGAAGAATCGCTAGAAATCATAAGTCAGTCTATTCCTGAAAAAAATCCAATTATTTACAGAGAAACAATATTAAACATTCTTTAAATTAAATTTATTCAAACAAGCTTCAAAAACAATCATTTTAATTTTTTGCGAAGTTAATATCTTGTGGTTAATTAAAAATTATTTGACTATCTTTAATCTATAAGTATTTGATATTGAATTAAGCAATTGGATAGCAACAAACTAATTTTAAAACCAGGATTAGAGGGTGTCCCAGTTACTAATTCATCTATCTGTGATATTGACGGCAACAAAGGTAAATTATTGTACAGAGGCTACTCCATTGAGGAACTATCCAAAAAAAGCAGTTTTTTAGAAACTGCTTACCTATTGATTTGGGGTGAATTGCCCACAGCTATTCAACTAAGAGATTTCGAACAAGAAGTTCAGATGCATCGAAGGTTAAGTTTTAGAGTCAGAGATATGATGAAATGTTTCCCTGCGACTGGTCATCCTATGGATGCTCTTCAATCTAGTGCAGCTTCTTTGGGGCTCTTCTATTCGCGTAGAGCAATAGATGATCCTAATTACATCTACAACGCAGTCATAAGACTAATAGCAAAAATACCCACAATGATTGCTGCGTTTCAACTTATTAGAAAAGGACAAGACCCAATTCAACCTAGAGATGATTTAACTTACTCATCAAATTTTCTTTACATGCTGACTGAAAAAGAACAAGATCCTATAGCTGCAAAAGTTTTTGATAGGTGTTTAATTCTACATGCCGAACATAGTTTAAACGCAAGTACATTTAGCGCTAGAGTTACTGCAAGTACTCTTACAGACCCATATGCTGTCATCGCCTCTGCAGTAGGAACCCTTGCTGGCCCACTGCATGGAGGAGCAAATGAGGATGTGATTGCAATGTTAGAAGAGATTAAAACCCCAGAAAATGCTGGGTCTTTTTTAGATAATGCAATAAAAAATAAAAGTAAGATAATGGGCTTCGGCCACAGAGAATATAAAGTCAAAGATCCAAGAGCAATAATTCTTCAAAAACTGGCAGAAGAGCTTTTTATTAGATTTGGAGCAGATGAAATGTATGAAGTTGCTAAATCACTTGAGGCAGAGGCAATACCAAGACTTGGACCTAAGGGTATATTCCCTAACGTGGATTTTTATTCTGGTCTTGTTTATAGAAAACTTGGTATTCCTCGTGATTTATTTACTCCAATTTTTGCCATATCTAGAGTGGCTGGTTGGTTAGCTCATTGGAGAGAGCAACTTGGAGCAAATAGAATTTTCAGACCATCGCAAATCTATACAGGTTCAGCACCAAGAGATTGGATCAGCTTAGAAAGTAGAGAATAATATTTGCAGCTTTTCATAAAAAACACACATATTGTTTGTGAAGAGTTAATCTATTAAGTAAATAACATAAAAATTTTGGAATACGGATTAGATCTCGAATATAGTTTTAATGAATTCTTAAAAGGTTTTGGCCTTTCCAGCGAAATCGCTCATATAATATGGCTCCCTCTTCCTATGCTTTTGGTTTTGGTAGCGGCAGTTGTTGGCGTTTTAGTAACAGTTTGGCTTGAAAGAAAAATATCTGCTGCTGCTCAACAAAGAATAGGTCCCGAATATGCAGGAGCGCTTGGCGTCCTCCAACCAATTGCAGATGGTCTTAAGTTACTTGTCAAAGAGGATATTATTCCTGCTAAAGCGGATGGAATTCTCTTCACTGCAGGACCTATATTAGTTCTTGTCCCAGTGATTCTGTCCTGGCTAATTGTTCCTTTTGGACAAAACCTTTTAATAAGTAACGTTGGTATTGGAATTTTCCTATGGATTGCTTTAAGCAGTATTCAGCCAATTGGCCTTCTTATGAGCGGATACGCATCAAATAATAAGTATTCTTTATTAGGAGGTTTAAGAGCAGCGGCTCAATCAATAAGTTATGAAATTCCTTTAGCTTTATCTGTACTGGCTATCGTACTAATGACAAATTCTCTAAGTACTGTTGACATTGTCAACCAACAAAGTGGTGCTGGAATCCTAAGTTGGAATATATGGAGACAACCAGTTGGTTTTATAGTCTTTTGGATTTGTGCTCTTGCAGAATGTGAGAGACTTCCATTTGACTTACCCGAAGCTGAAGAAGAATTAGTTGCAGGATATCAAACTGAATATGCAGGAATGAAATTCGCATTGTTCTACCTTGGTAGTTACATTAATTTAATCCTTTCAGCTTTATTGGTATCAATACTTTATTTAGGAGGATGGGGTTTTCCTATTCCAGTTGAATTAATAGCTAAGTTTCTAAATTTGCCAATTAATGCACCCTTCATACAAGTTTTCACTGCATCAATAGGAATTGTAATGACTGTATTGAAAGCATATCTTTTAGTTTTCATTGCAATATTATTGCGTTGGACAACTCCTAGAGTAAGAATAGATCAACTATTAGATCTAGGATGGAAGTTTCTTCTTCCAATTTCTCTTGCTAATCTTTTGATAACTGCAGGATTAAAACTTGCTTTTCCGCAATTCTTTGGTGGTTAAACTTAAGTAAAAATACTTAAATTTAAAATTAATCCACTAAAATAAAATAACTAAGTAAATTCTTCAAAATGAAAAATTTCCTTCAACAAATAAATAGCTATATCAAAGAAGCATTTAATGCTGGTAAATATTTATATAATGGCTTATCAGTAACTTTTGATCATCTTCGAAGAAGACCTGTTACTGTCCAATATCCATATGAAAAATTAATACCTTCTGAAAGATATAGAGGAAGAATACATTATGAATTCGATAAATGTATTGCTTGTGAAGTTTGTGTGAGAGTATGTCCCATAAATCTACCAGTAGTAGATTGGGTAATGAATAAAGAAACCAAAAAAAAGGAACTTAGAAATTATTCAATAGATTTTGGAGTTTGTATATTTTGCGGAAATTGTGTTGAATATTGCCCAACTAATTGTCTGTCAATGACCGAAGAATATGAATTAGCTACTTTTGACAGACACAATCTAAATTTTGATAATGTCGCACTTGGTAGACTACCTACAAATGTCACAACAGATCCCTCAGTTAAACCTCTAAGAGAACTAGCCTATCTTCCTAAAGGTGTCATGGACCCTCATGAAATCCCAGCTTCAGATACTAGAGTTGGTAAATTACCAGAAGAAGTTTATGATTGGATGAGGCAAGATTCCAATGAAAATAAAGATAAAGT
>NZ_JAKVCI010000010.1:0-67001 GCF_022447305.1 Prochlorococcus sp. ALOHA_ZT_50
TTGTAACTTGCAGGGACATCACTTACTCTTTCATAACCTGCCAAAAAAATAATCTTAAGCATTTCGCCACGAGTAGGGTAATTATTAAAATAAACAATATCTAACTCAGTATCTACAACATAGTCACTAACATCTACTGGAAAAGTTTCACCATTATATCGGACACTAGTCATAGACTCAACACTTATAAGCGGTCTATAAGGTAATCTTATATTTTTAAAAATGTTTCCAGGATCACTAAAACTCAAATAACTGTCCTGGTTATTGTATGGCAAGTCATAACGTACTGCATACTTTGTTTTCGTTAAAGGTTTATTTGTATACTGCTCGCATAACGATTGAGCTATTAAAATTCTTGTTTTTAGAAGTTCATCACTATCAATTACATCTTCATCTTCAGAAATAACAAGGTTACTTTTCACATCCTCTAAAGACACTATTAAATCACATTTCTTTTCTAATATCTTTTCAAGCATACTAATCAGTAACCTTTATTATTTTCTTTTGGGTTTAAAGACCTAAATCTTTAAGTGAAGTTTCTTCAAATTCAAATGGACAAAGTTCAATGTACTTATCATCTTTCTTACTTGGTTCGTGATACTTAACAGTATTACCAACTTTGTATTTATTAAGTTCTTTAACTTTATACTTCGCCTCAAGCATATCTTTAAGACCTTGAGTCACAGGTATTGCCTTGCCAGGCTCTAAACCAACAGAGCCAGCAGAATTAACTATACCTAAATGCGCTAATTCACCAATTTCCTTATGACCTTTAACGTTAATAGCAAGCTTGTTACCAAGAACATAAGTGGCTTTAAAAACTTTCCCAGTTGGTTTAGTTTTAGTTACTTTACCGCTTTCAGTCTCTTTGCCTTTGCTATCGACTGACTTTAAAGATTTAACTTGATTTGTAAGGTCTTCTATTTTAGTTTTGTATTCTTCGCCAATAGCAGCAGTGGCTTTCGCCACCGCATCAGCTATTAACTTCTCTACATCAACTTCTTTTTTCTGTGTATCTGCCATTGTTCTATATTCCCCCTATTAGAATGTTGTTGCTGCGCCAATATCAACTAACTTAACAGCATGCTGTGGCTCAAGTAGCTTAACACCAACAAAAGCATTTACAACATATTCATACTGAATTGCACCAGTTGAGTCATCAACTGAATCAACCACATGAATAATGAAATCATTATCAATGATTGCATCAACATTTCTAGTTGGAACAATTAGACCGTGGTTAGTAGTAGCCATTGCACCACCATAAAGAACTCTAGAACCGCCGATCATAAATGGATTATCTCTATTCATGATTGATCTATCAGCAACATTGTTACCAGTTCCAGTCATCCCTACTGCGATACCACCGTAAACAGCTGGAGGCAATACAGTAATTACGTTTCCTTGACCTACTTGAGTAGCAAGTTCAGGAGTAACTACAGCACTATTGTTAAGCAAAGTGATCAAGTCAGCACCACCAAAAGCAGCGTTTGAATCGCCTACAGTACCACCAGAGTGGTCATAAACAACACCACTATCTTTAGCTTGCTCAATTAAACCATCAAGTACACTTAATAATCCAGAACCAGTAGTATCTCCTTCAAGGAATAATGCTTCTAAGTTCTTTGGAGTCTCAAGTAAGATATCTTGAATTAAACCATCAAGTACAGGTGAGTTCATTGGGTCAAAACCTTCTTCAAAAGGTCTATTACCAGCAGTTCCATAACCTGGTAATTTTTGTATCGCATCTAAAGTAATAGGGATTCTTACAGTGATTCTAGCTGTATCGTTCTTATAGTTAGTAACTTCAGCAGTTGTCTGAGTTGCACCATCATTCCAAACAGTTGCGCCAGGTGTAATTCTGTAGTTATCCTTATTCCAGTTATCAATACTTTTTAAGTTAATTGCATCAAGGAAAGCAGATTCATATCTAATTCTTTCTAAAATATTAGCTGGATCTGGTCTCTTATTTGCATCATTAGCGGTTAACGTTGCCGTTGTAATCGCTTTTTTAATATCTGCTAACAATTGATTGTCTTTAGATATATTTTCGGCTTTTTGCTTATCTTCAGCAGATAAATCACATACACCATTTTCATTTTTAGTAAAAACCATGCCGTTTTCAGGCTTATCAGTCAAACTAAGTCTTTTAACCTTTTTACCAGTTGACTTGATTACCTCAGCAAATGTTTTACTGTTATGTTCAGCAGTTTGTGCCATTTGTGTTACTTCTCCCTTTTGTTTATATGTCTTTCAACACGAATTTTCTACTATCTTGGCTTTCCCCTGAGTTATCAACCTCAACAGCAGGTAAACTAGACTTGACCCTAGTTTGCTCTATGCTTACAAACTCTTCAAATGAACCAGATATTTTATCTAGCTTATCGCCTAAGTTTGTAAAATCTTTACTATATGATTCCTCTAATTGAGTAATCTTTGCAGTAATATCTTCTTTCTCTGATTTCTGAAGATCAGAAGCACTATTTAATACTAATAACTCTTTGTGAATTTCTTTCAAAAGTGCGTTATCTAAGCTTTCAGTTTTAGTTTCAGTCGACTTGTTAGACTCTTCTTCAACTGGAGCAGACATCATGCGCTCAGTAAACATTGCTAATGTTTCAGAATCAGCATAAGTATCATAAATGCCTTTAAGGTCATTAATGTAGTTAGCAGCAACATCAAAAGCACCTCTAGCACCTTCTAAATTACCTTTGAGTAAAGAACATTTAATAAACTCTTCTAAAGTGTCCATGACTTCATCCATCCCAGGGAATCCACCATCATAACCACCAATGGCTAAAGCTTCTTGAATAGTTTCAGCACCATAATAAGCACCTAAATACTCACTGTAATCTTTTTTAACTTCCTTGACGTTTTGTAAATAGTCTAAAGACTTTTTCATACCCTTAGTAATTTCAAGAATGTTCTTACCTCTACACATAAGAACTATGTCTGAGTTATCGCCTTTAGTTTCTTCAACCTCACCTTCTACTGTTTCGCCTTCACCTTCTATAGTAGGCTCAGTTTCACCACCTTCAGCTTGCTCACCTTCAGTAGCTACATCTTCAGCAATAGGCTCTTCTTTTTGTCCTTCAACCTCTTCAGCAACTTCATCTTCTTGAGTTTCTGTAGCAGGCTCCCCACCTTCTTCTGACTCAGTAACTTCTTCACTGGGTGTTGCTTCTTCTTTCTGTAAACCTTTAATCTCTTCAATAGTATTTTCTTCTAAATCAGAAAAATCAAATTCTTTAACAATAGCAGTTACACCATCTTCACGCTGAATAGCTGAAGTTTTAATAGCTTCAACCTCTAAATCTTTATCAGCTTTAACAATAAATACTTCATCATTTTCAGTCACAGAAAAACCTTCATAACCCTCGTCTGATAACCATGCTTTAACACGATCTTCATTTTCATAAAAATCTTTACTAAATTGGAATTCTACAGGTGCAATATTTTCACCGTCTAGCATCTCGGCTAGTTTCTTCTTTTTCTCAATCACTTCTATCTTCTCCCTAGACTTTACAACATCAACTGCTTCTTCGTTAGCAGGGTTATCAACAGGACTTAAAAACTTAAAGCTAGTTGGTATAAGCTCGTTTACCTGTTTTTGTTTCTTCTTAGTAATTCTTTTTATTACCACACTTTAATCTTAACCTAAAAATAAGCTTACTTTTTTTCACGAATTTTTATAAAACTCGGTGCTTACCATGGCTATTTTCTCTAGTATTTGTAACATTCTTAATCATATGATTATGTAAAATTCCATTTGAATCTAACTCGGGTGAAGTGTAACCTTTTACGAAATTACCATCATTGTCATAAAACAACCAAGCGTGATGTTCATGCCCATCATCAGCAGAAGTTTTAGTAAAGACTTGTTTTGCAAAACTAATAACTGCTTTTCTTTTAATTACCCTAGCCATAAAATCCCACGAGAAAGCATTGTATTTTTTAGTTTTCCACTTTTCCCATTCATCTTTATCGTGAACTTTAATAGCTACTATATGACAAGTCTTAGGGTAAACCTTACCAGTTAATGAACTAGGGCTTTTGCCATCAGATATATAGTGATTAATAACTGTATTGTCTTTAGCAATCCTATCGTGTTGACCGTCTATAACTTCTCTACCATCCTTGATAGCAGTTTCCATCATGTCGTAAAACTTCTTAATACCAAATTCAGAAAAGTAATCGTTATGAGCATCTACAACATTAGCCATATGAGCTATACCTTCAACTATTTGCTGATCTTCCTGTTTTTGGATCTCATCTAAAAATATCTTTTGATCTATATCGTCTCTAGTCATACTTATATTATGTCAATTTATCTTATGCTTTCTCGTGGCATAAAGTTTTTTATGAATTACGCAATAGGGGTTATCACTGACCTACACCTATTGTGAAGCGGTGGATATGGTATGTATGCGTTATCATTACCAGCGATAATTTCTTCAGTTTGCTTACTATTTGGATATGGATCTATAGTCTCCATACCTCCCTCAGTTGTTGATTCAAGCGCTGCTTCTGCACTCGGCAAAGCATCTATAACATTAAATTCTTGACCATTGTAATGTCTACAGATAGCACTAGTCCTTTCATCTAATACAGCGTTGTACCTATACTTGGTGACTCCTCTGGCTCTAGCATTAGCTAAGCTTGCCCAGTTGTAAGTTCTATTGGCATAAGCATTCGCTAAAACTCTACTATAAGCACTCTTTTGGTAATGATTATAAATACTGTTTCTTAAAGCCGTCATATCACTTAAACTTGCGTTATCTAAGCTAGTAAAGATTCTATCTACTCTGGTTCTAATCCGAGGCATTATCACCCTGCGAAAACTACCTTTAGCGTAAAGTTCCATTGATTCAGCACTAGCCTTCATCAACCTACTAATATCAGCTACTTCTATCGACATGCTAGGGAACACTTGAAGCGCACCACGCTGAGCTAAATCCCGAAAAGCATCATTATATGCCCTCAAACTACTGTTAACAAACTTTGCACCTTCTATATCATTAGCAAAATTGGTAAGTAAACTATCAAACTTAACTCTAGATATCTTACGCTCAAACAAAGCCCCAAAAGCATCTTCTATAGGAGCATTAAATTTATCAAATTTATAGATCAGAAAATCAAAAGCAACTAAAGTAAGTAATAACTCCTCGGTCTCAAAATCTTCTTCTGCTCTAACACCTCTATCCAAACCTCTTTTATAATCTGCTAGCAACTGCTTACCAGATTCGTTTTCACGAATTAAGTCTTTATTTTCATAGTGTTGATGCCAATCCAAGTTAGCTCTCCATCATCTTGTTTTGATAAAACTTATCTAACTCTTGATAAAACTCTGAAATACTACCTTCAAACTTCCTAGTGAACTCTTCAAGGATCATCGGTGGAATTGAACTGTAAGCAGTTTCTCGCTTAGGTAAATTAGTACCATAAGCTTTATTCGTTAATTCTATATGGTCATCTAAAGTAAGTAGTTTTTGATCTGATAAATTCTCTATCTGTTTTTCAGTCTGCAAACGAACTAACCCAGGGCTAGTTCCAGGAACTAAAGACCAGTATCTAGGCTTTTCTCCCCTATTATTTTGAAAGATATAGTTATTAAATATATCTGCGTACTTTTGCCTCAAAGGTTTAAATACTTTAGACTCACCCATGAGCATAGCTGTCTCAGCAGTTGCCCTATTGTAATCGTGACTAACACCTTTGTATATAAGTGGAATACGAAAATCTTTATCAATACTTTCTTCACTAATCCCCATAAACTTCTCAAAGATTACTTCTTGCTGTTTAAGGTTGTTAAGAGGGACTACGTTAATCTGTGGTGTTTCTTTACCTACTGCTCTTCCCATAGCATCACCGTTTTCAGAACCCATAGCCTCAGCAACTATTACCCTATGTTGACTCTTCGTGGCTCCTGGGCTAAACGCCTGCTTGATCCTATGCAAACTCTCAGGCTTCAAATTACCATTTGCGACAGTAACCATCATTGCAGGGATACCATTACTTTCAAAGAAGTCTAGATTGAGAGCTTGAGCTTTTCTTAAACCTTTAACCAGACTCAAGTTAGCAATCCATATAGGTAGATCTGAGCAAGTAGCAGAATAGTTACTAATCTTAACAACCTCGCTAGCGCTATCTATGTAGTCTAAACTTGGATCAACTTCACCTGTCTCAGGATTGATAATTCTTCGATCACCAAAAGATTTTAAATAACGATACTCCCCACCTTCATTAACCATATAGCGAGGCATTTTTTTAACAACTTCTTGTTCTACTATTTCGCCGTTCATCCAAACTTTATCAATAACTTTAACCTCGTCATCTTCGCTAAGAACTTCTTCAATAGTTTTAGCTGGCAAGTGATAAACTTGCTTAACTCTATTAAAACGATCCCTAACCACTTCAGAGTAAGCCTCACCACAAGAATACTCATCAATAGCCCACCTCTTAGCAAGTTCATTAATCGTCAAGCCTGGAGATAAATAATCACAAATCGCTTGCAACCTAAGCTTTTCATTCTCAACATACTGCTTGTCTGCTTTATCTTTATATTCAGGATTTAAAACTAGTGAATATTCAACCCCTGAAGCCTCAGCAGACATTACATTAATATTGGAATGCAAAGCAGTATTAATAGTTGCCTCAGTTATAAGTAAATCTTTACTAATCATTGGGCTCTTAAATGTTCTTCTTTGCCCTAATGATCTTCTAAGAGTTAAGTTTGAAAAATTACCATAAATGTTATTAGTAAATTTAGTGAAATCACCTTCAACGAAATCACTTAAATGATTCTTACTATCGTTTGTTATTACTTGAGTAGAACCCGAATTAAAACTATAAAAATCTTGTTTAGAATTTAAGTCAATAATACCTATTTTTTGACTTACTGAACCTTTAGTAACTTGCTGATAAGTTCCATAGACAGTATTAAAAAGATCACCTAATATATTTGACATCTGTTAATTTCTTTTGTGTCATTAAATAACATAAAGTTTTTTGACAACTAGAAAAGATCCCCGAAAAAACTAAAGAACCTACTTATAATATTACCGCTTTTTGGCTCTTTATTAATAACAGGTTTAGCTTTTGTGATATAGCCATGCTTATCTAAACCCAATACATTACGGTAAGGAAACACAGGGCAAGTTCTACTTATATCTATCTCATTATGACCATGAAAAGTTATCTCATACTCATAAGCTTCAGCTATTTGGCTACACAGCTCACGTAAAGAATCATATTGAGCTTCACTGAATTCATATCTACCAGTTAAGCAAATAGCTATGGTATCCCTATTAAATGGATACTGAGCCGCTGGCTGTATTTCAAGACTTCTACCTTTATGAACAACACCATCTTGAGTAATCACATATTGATAACCTATGTAAGTCCAACCATTTTCATCAACATGCCATCTAGTTATTGTTTCAATATTGTCATGCTCAGGTATGTCACTGTCCGAACAATGTAAAAAAACTTTTATAACTTTTCTATCAGGTTTTGAAAACTTAATCATAAATCCCCCCTATCAAGTAATTATAAATTATAAAATAATTATATAGAGCATTTACTGGGGGGCTCATGGAAACTCAAGGACTTAAATTTTTACTCGAAAACTGGCATAACCCACTAGCATTAATAGCTTTGTTTTTTATTGCAGTCATTTACGTCATCAACTTTCTTAACAAAAAAGAAAAGAATGCGAAAAAACAGTTATCAGATACAGATTTTGAACACTACGAAAATCTTAAATGTATTAAATACAATGAGATTATTACTTTACTGGAAACAACAAATAAATTACTAGCCGAGAACAATAATCACTTAAATGGCAACATAGATAAACTAACTAAAATTCTTGAAGAGAATGTTAAGCAAAATGATTTACTGAAAGAAAAGCTATCCGAACACTTAATAAGACAAAAACTAAACACCGACTTACTGCTTAATATTAAACACCACGACTAAGTAACACTTATATTTCTAGGTTTAATAAATAACTGCTTATCACCACTACTAAGGTTGACTTCCTCTAAATCAGACAAAGCAGCAGTAGTTAATTCAAGGAACATATCATAAGTATTATCTGCCTGAAGCTCACTGGTAGTAGTACCATAGTCTGAATTCTCTAAAGTAACCCTAAGCTTCTTAGTATCAGTTGGATGATTAGCTATCCCAGAACCAAGACTTTTTGTAACTATCGTATTCCCCGAAAAATCTTTAATTGCAAAATTTGCGCCAGTTACTCCAGTGTTAGCCGATATAGCTAAAGCTGCAAACGAACCACTGATATTAATATCAATAGGTAATTGACTTCCAAAAAATATACTATTCTTACAACTCACTTAACACCTCACTTTCTTCTATCTTAGTATCAATATCTGGTATCTCAATACTAGCTTTTAAATCATTTGTTTCTACAGTAGAAGAACTTTTAATGGTATCTACAGAAGCTTTAATAGTGTTTATTTCAATTCCAGCACTTATACCAATTACTGGAGATGCTACCAACTCAACACCTTCCCCCTCTTCGTTAAAATTTCTTCCTAGAATTAAATATTTAAGCACCATCTATTTCGTATATCCTCTCAGAATTAGCCGTGCCATTCTCGTCGGTTAAGTCAAACGTATATAAAGGTGTGGTTCCGTCGTCATCATAAATAACCAACTGATTAGTACCAGCGTTAACTTGCGCTCTATTAGTTTGAAACTTCCTAGCTATTTGGCTATCTAACATAACTTGATCCCTTTGCGCTGTACTCCATACGGTAGAACCTCCACCAGTTGCAATTGCTTGAGTTAAAGAACTTACCCTTAATTGAATATTGACTTGAAATCCTCCCAAAGTAGCAGCAAACAAAGCTGCACTATCTGGAATTGGGAATAAGTTACCATTAACAATTAATGTATGATTTGCCTCTTGCGGTCTAATTAACCAACCATTCTGTAAGAAAAAGTAACCACCTACAAACTGACCACTACCCAAAGGCTCTCCACCTACACTGTTTGCAAAAGCTGGTAAAAACTTAGAATTATCGCCTAACAGCACCCAGTCTTTCCATCTAGAATATAAGTCTTGGACATCAAAGCTAGTAGTGCCTAATGTTAATGAAATTGTTTTATCTGTTCCATCAAATACAAAACCCACTAACTAACCTCTAACGTAGCGTCAATTCCTAGTATCTCAGTTAAAACAAAAATGTCTATTTCGTAATTTTTTTGAATGATAGTTAAAGCTTCTAATTGTTTTTCTGGCGGTAATTTTTGAATCTCGTCTTCTAACACGAACTCTGTAGTGATTTTAGATGATTCCAAAAAATATCTTTTACCCTGTGTGTCATCGGCAAATTTTTGATATTCACATATAACCCTAGTAACTTTCTCAAGCTCAGTACTAATACCATTAACACGATCAATATACTCTTCAGTCCACTTAGTGTTATGCCATCTATCAAAAATTAATTGTTCTTGAACCTGCCCATTATTATCACGTATTGTTATTATTGCCATTACTTACCTTACCTTAATTGTACTAAGGATTTTCAAACTGCCTATCTAATTGTTGCTGTATTGGGATTGATTGATTTTCATTAGCATAAGTAATATTAATTCTTTGAGTTATATAAGCCAATGAATGAATAACTATAAAACCATCGTTGCCAAATTCAGTATGCTCAAAATTAAAACTAGTGCCAGAATTTTCAACACCACCTATTTCTATAGCAGTAGCAGGATTGGTACCAACATAAGCCCTGACCTCTGAATTAGGTTGCAGTCCAGTAAATATTAAGGATACCGAATTATCTACAGTTAAAGTACCGCTAGTTTCAACAAGCGTTGGAATTGCTTGAGTTGGTAATAATCTTACAGTAACTGCTATTCCTGAATTATTTTGAATTTCAAATCCTGAATTAATCGTATAAGCTCTTAGGTCAACTATCGTACTTGTTGAAGCTCCATTAATTTTAATTCTTCCACCACTTGCTCCAGTTCCTATTAATTGATTTGTAGTAAGGTCTACTAGATCTAATCTTCCGCCATTATTGATATTGACATTACCAGTTAGTACACCTTGATTTGCTGTTGTTGCTACAACTGTATTATTAAGAATTACATTACAACTTGCTGTAGCTCCATTTGCAAAAGTTAACGTGCTAAATGGAATTAAATTTGTATAATTAGAACCACTTGTAAGGGTACTAGCACCTATGGTTATAGTGCCTGAACTGTGAGACCAAGCTCCAGCAATGGAATCTATAATTAAAGCATACCCTGTGTAGCTTGTTTCAGTATTAGTAGAAGTCGTTAAATCTACAGCACCACCACCAGCGGAAATGTCTTCTATATCATCATTATCAACATGTTCTGCCTTGTGCCTATCCCTAAACTTATCTAAAGTTTCTAGCGTGCCGTAAGCAAGGACTGTAGCTTTAGTTGTTTCAGTGATGCTTGAATCATCTACATCTGAAATTACTGTGCTTAATGGCGCTCTTGCATCAAAAGAAAATGACTGTGTTATCTTGTCATACTTTCTAGTGTTGCACACATAAGGTGCCACGATTACAGCATCGTCTAAATCATAAGTAGTTAAAGCACTTATAGTTACCCTTCCCCATTCGTAAGAAGTTTTCGCCCAATCTCCATTACCATCCGAATTTCCATCGAACACCTCTACCCCATTAGTGTTTTTAATTCTAAGTCTCATTCCAGAAGCATTGTTTTGTGTCGTAACTGTTAGAGGATTGGTAATTTTAACGGTATTAGAACCTGATAGTGCCGTTTGTTGATCAAATATCGTAATACCATTGTCCTGTAGGGTTTGAATATCATTCACCAAAATATCTTCTAAAGTTAAAGTATAACCAGTGCCATTACTGCTTAACCTGGCAAAACGATCAGTAATACCATTTGGATTAAATCTTACGCCAGGTACTGTGGTGGATTGCGATAAACTCCAAAAATGATATACAACTTGAGCACCAGAATTAACACGTATGCCCTTAATCATGGCAACGTTGCTTTTAGGGTTAATTGGGCCTATGGAGCTGTTTAGATTTGAATATATTGGATTTAGAAAATAAGATTTGGTTCCATCCACTCTTCCACCTGCCGCTCCATTAAAGTTGACTGCTTGAACTTGAATCGCTTCCGAAGAGCCACTATTTCGATACATTCTTAGAAATTGAGTTGTACCAGTTATAAGAAAAGCTCCACCAAATAATCTAAAAGAACCAAAATCATCTGCTGTACTTACATTATTTCCCGTTTGTGAAAAACCACCAAAACCAGTACTGTTATCCATTAAACAGCAAGAATCTATAACAAAACCATCACTATCTAAATTACCAAATTGCATTATGCCATCAAGATCTGTCCATTCAGAATTAAATTCTAGAGTTTTGTTAATATCCTGGATCATGACATTTTGACCAATTGTCCAAGCGTTACTGGTGGTATGTCGATAGAAGTTAACACTTTCTTTAATCAAAGTTGAACCATCGTCCAAGTCATCCAACTGATAACTAACCCCTAAGTTGTTTCCAGTGGTTGGTATATCACTAGGAACTTCTGTGCCATCAGGCTTCAGGACAGGATATTCACCAAAAGGAAATAAGATGTCACAATAATTGGTTCCTTGGGCTATGATTTCTCGGCTTTCCCACTGAGCATTACCTGAATAAAAGTAAACATGCCTACCTACATCACCAGCAGCCCAACTAACCCCAGAAGTGTTAAGCCTAGTGTTAAGTCCATTAGCGCCAGTTCCTATACTAGATAGAGTTCCTGACTTATAAGGTGCAGTGGTGGTTATTGCCACTAATTATCTCCTATTCTTTCTTCTAAAGTTAATAAAACATACTCATTAAAAGACTTATTGCACTCTTCTGCTTTGGTTTTCGACCCATCAAAAATCTTTTTATCAGCGACAGTATTGATCGGGATTTCTAAAATCCTTGGTTTATCTGCTTTTTTAATTCTGTCTTCTGGTGTAATAATCATAATCTAAATCGTAAACCAAGCCTTCCTCTTATGCTCCAAGGGAAAGTACCCTCTTATGGATTAGCATAGTTCCTTTCAAGTGGAGCAACTAAAGAAACTACATTCGCTGTACTTCTAGCTATAGTACCAGTAGCTACAACATTCTGAGCTGTATCTAATCCACCTGCTACAACTGTTATGTCAGCATCAGTACCAGCAGATCGACCACCCTGCGTATTGTTGTCGTAGTCAAAATCTAATTGAACACTAGTAGCTGCTGAAATATTCCCTGACATATCAGAGCCTCCATTATCATCTACAAGAATCGCATTAGTTGAGCCATATTGATTACCATTGGCGTCAGTAAAGAAAACTCTATAATAACCATTTGTATCATTTTGTAAATTTGCATTGAATTGTAAAGTCAAAACTGCAACAAACGGGAATTGCCTTTCAGTTCCAGTGTCATCAACAAAGAATAATCTATTTGTATCAGCCGCTTGAAAATTATCGATGAAAACACCATTGTTATTAGACTGTCTTACTGTCTTTAAGTCACTACCAACAAACGTTAATAACTCATCAGCAATATTACCTATTTGAGTTCCAGTACCATCGTCTATATCAATGTTTTGCCTTAATTGATGTTGTGCAAACTCATATATTTGCTCAGCAGTTGCAGAGTTACCATCGATAATTACACCAAAAGCGAAATAAGAAGTACCTATTAATCTTTCACCAGTAAACGCAACCCAAGTCACACCAGTATCTGAACCGCCAGCAAGGTCACTATCATTACCAGCACTTGTTCCACCAGCTGTAGTTATATACCATCTATTATCAGTACTGGATTGCACTACATCATTAGCGTCATAGACAGTACTTACAGTCCAAGAACCTTCATTTTGGTGAGGAATATAAGTAATAGTCATTGCATCGTATGGCGCTACATCTGGAGTACCATCTGAATTAGCATCTATTCCAATATCAGCAGTAGTTATATTTAGATCTGTAGCCGTACTAATTGGAAATCTATAAGCTTGAGAAGCTAAGGTTGTCTCACCAATTGTGGATATATTTGATGAACCAAATAACTGCCCCTGTTCCCTAACAAATATGCTAAAGCTAGACCTTCTATCAAACCCATCACCATAAGAGCCATCACCGTTAGGGTCTGAAAGGATTTGAATAGCTTGATTAACCTGACCTGTTAACTCAAAATCTGTAGCACCAACGCCGTTATCATAATAAAGTTGATCATCTGATTCAATTGAACCTAAACCAATTACACTAGCCCATTGCTGCGTAACATTACCTGAAATATTTAGAACAGACCAGCCACCAGTTCTAATTAAAAATCTAGAAGCATCATTTAAGAAGTCCCAACCATCTTTCAACTCAAAACTTTCATCAGTAATAGGTGTTTTAGGGAAAGGGAACTTAATTAAGTTAGCATCATCTTTCCATTCTTCTTTCTCAAACGAATAAAGAGCTTTTAAAGTTACCCCATCACTAGACAAATTACCTGCTTCAGCTAAAGCTATTGTTAAGCCAGTAGTATTAAATGTAACTTCTGTACCTTGGTTTAAAAAATCTGGATCGGTAATTAAAGCCATTTAGTAGCACCTCCGCATTTTTCAAGGCAATATAAAGTAATGCCATAGTGGAATAAAGGACTTCTCATACCACTCTGCTCTATTGGGTAAACAGTTTTGCAATAATCTATAGCTTCCTGAAGCAAGCCAGCATTTAAGCCTTCAATCTTATCTTCAAAAACTACAGTATCTAAACTAGTTAAGTAAGAAGCTACGCTTTTCAATTTACCTTGGAAAGAACTATTATGTCTAACAATACTAGGGTCTCCAATATCCCAAAGCTCTGGAAAACTTTTTATACCTTTCACCCTTAAGGATACTGGTAACTGCTTAATATAGCCATTTACAAGACTTTGCTCTTGAGTCGATAACTGCTCTTTCTTTTCTGCTTTTAAACGACACTTAAATAAATCTTGCCTTAAAGCTTTACGCTCTTTTCTTGCAACGCTCCAGCTTTTATTTATATTGGAATAAAAAAGCATTACATTTTTAATAAAATTTTGGTCTTTTTCCTCAACCATATATATATTTTAACTTTGATTTACATACGCTTTTTAAGACAGAAATTCAAATAATCATGAGCTTTAAACTTGTTATAATACTTGCCATTTATTTCAATAAAAGCACCTGATTTTAATTGAAACTTTAAATAAGCTTCATAACTTTGATACTCAGCAAACTGGCAACAGTCGGTATTTAATCTATATTGCTTATACCAAGCTTTGGGATCTAACTTTTGTAACCTTTGTTTAAAAGCTTCTTGTAAACACTTAAAATGCTTGATAGCTTCCCATGTTGCTACAGTTAAACCTCTTCCACTTAGCTCACTTTTAAGCCTTTTGTATACCTTTGGGTTTAACTCCTTAAGTTGATCAATAAAAACTATTAGATAATCTTGCATTTTTGTTAATTTACTTTGTGTCATGAAAGAACATAAAATAAATTAAACCCCCTGATATTATTATGGATTAAATCAAGGTTTTTGTAAATAAATTATTAAAACAATTCGCCAAAGCTATTAAATTATCTATAAAAACATCCAAGTCCAAACCTAAATCTAGTTGTAAATCTAAATCAATTGTCATTATTTAGTCACTGATTTCTCTATCAGATTTATACTCGACTAAAGTTAAATTTACATTTGCATCAGAACCAGAAATTAAACTCATCTTAGTACCCTGTTTAACAAAAAATATTTGTTTTTCACCAGAAACAAACTTGCGATTAGTGGATACAACGGTTGCAGCAGGGACAGTAATTGTTCCACCACCACCAAAAGCAATATTATAATTAAGATCTTTGTCGGTTTGAAGCATAACCCCAGCATCAACTAGGAACTCTACTTCTCTTGCAGTACTGGCGGATAACTGAAAATTACCACCTGTAGCTGAACCACCATTTAACTTGATAAATTGAATTTCATCACCATTGGGGTCATGGGTAACTATTTCAGCTAAAGTATTTTGAAATCGGTTTACTGACATAACTTAATTATAATTCATCCTTAATATATTTACGGTGAAGTTAAAGCAGCGCTTGCTACGACTAAAACATTTGATAAGCCGTTTAAATTAGTTGCAGTTATACTCTGTAATCCTGAAACATTGTTACTATGAGCACTAGCTGCAAATTCAGTGCTATTAACATCCGCTGAAAAATCTTGAGTATCAACACCACCAAGCGTTATAAAGTTTGAATTATTGTTTGATATAGACCCTACTAATAAAAAACTATCAGGATCAGCAGTTAGAGAAACAGGTGAACTAGAACCGGTATTACTATTGAAAGTAGCTAAAACCTGCGATATATTCTCCGTACATTCAGTGTAGTAAGAATGTATAGCCGAACCAAAACTACTTGTATTATTTAAGACCACTGTAGCAGTAGTTGCAGTGGCTAATTTTATTGCCCAAATTTGGCTACTTACAAAACCTGGTCCAAGACTCGCTATTAAGCTGGCGGCATTGCCATTAACCGTCATCGTAGTAGCCTTAGTTCCAGTAAGAGTTATAGTCGTCACAAACAAAACCAATCGGTCTAAAGATGCTGTACCTAAAGGCACATTAGTAAATGTACTACCTCGACTACCTGTAACACTCCCTGCATAAGTTATCTGCGCTGGCGAAGGGGGTGATACTATATCACCTTTAGAAGGATTACCTAAATTCAAATCTAAACCTAGCCCAAAATTCATAACTTAATTATATTTCACATTCTCCACATATCTATCTCATCAGACAAGTATTCTCTATTTAATCTTTCTTCCAAGTAATCATCTACAGAGACTTTAGGCTTTTCTATTTCTATTTTCCTTTCATAGTCATAAGTCCAAACATCTAAATTCTCTAAAAGCATTTTACGCTTAATATTTGCATAAACTACACTTTCTAGAATATTATGACAAACCCCTGCAACTGCATCTGATATATCTTTACTACCACCTACAGGCTTTTCAATTACTCGCTTCTCACCAGTAACAATCTCTTCTAAAGCTCTAAGTTCACTACTTAATAATTTATTATCAACTACTGATACTCTTTCCTGTTCAATTAATTCTTTTAAATCATCAAATGGCTTGGGGTCTCTAACTGTACTAATAACTCTTGTATAAAAACCTTCATTCTCTAACTCTTGAATACTTTCCGTACTCTGGAATGAGTCATAGCTAATATATTGTAAGTTTAACCCCCAATCCCTAAGCTTTATAAGATCTTTCCTAATTTGAGCAATATTAACTTTGACACCATTACCTGGAGTTAATGTATAAGCAAATGGAACGTCTATATAAGCTTTAAAAGCATTACCTACTTTTTCAACTTTAGCTAAATAACCAAACGCCATAGCAGCCTTACAATTACTTACAGCCAAGTCAGTGTGCTCAAAAAATATCTTCCTAGGGTGTTCTCTTTGAATATTTCTTTTGTTCCATTCTATTTGACTATTAAAATTACCTCTACGCTTCCATAGATCAGTATTATCTTTTAAATCTAAAGCCCAATAAGTTTCTTTATCTTTTGGATAAAATATTTGATCGATAATCTCACCAGTATCAAAGAATGGATTAACAGCTTTAGCGCCTTTCCCTATAAAATCTTTTTGAAACTTATAAGGATTAGTAATAGCTATTTCATAAAGAGACATTGGGCAATCATTTCTAATGGTCATGTCATCCTTAATATCTTTTTCTTCAATGACTCCAGGTGGATATTTGCTATCACTTAACCTAAAATTGAAAAACTCTTCATCTTCAAACTTTTTAACTTCCCATAAAGCATATTCATATACTCTAGTGCAATGCTCTTTATAATTCGTAAACTCTTGAGCTAATCTTTGAGTAAAATCATCTTCAACCCTAGCGGAACCAGCTACTATCATTTTTGTAAAGTTGAAATCATAAGCACCAAATCTAGTTTGTATTCTAGATTCTAAAGTTCTATAGTTTCTTTCAGCTACATCTAGTAAACCACCTGTATCTTCAGTATCTTTTTTTTTAGAATTAGTAATTATCGGCTGGTGGTTCATTTCATCCATACCAACAAAGAAGTAAGCTATCGCTTTTTTACCATACTTACTAGTAGCTAGCATTGGAGATAGAAGTAACTCATTATTATCACCAATCTCTAAAGCTGATTCCTTCCTCTTGTTAACTGGTACATGTTTAATAACATAAGGCATTGATAAAAACATCTTTCTACAAGGTTCATAAAACACTTTATAAGTTTCAGTTTGACCATCTGATAAAACACCTGCCACTAATACAGTCTGCTCAGCCATGCCGTAAACTCTTCTTATATTCTCAAAGCAATTAGCATAAAGCAGTGAATAACAAGCCCCAATCTGCATAAAGAAAGTTTTACCTTGTCCCATAGAACCGCCATGAATAACTTCAGTAACAGGATCTTCACCAGCTAATACGTCTGGGTAACACTCGTAAAGCATTTCTCTTATCTTAGGTCTATAAAGTTGATTTGATAAATATTCGTTACTCTCACAAAACTCTTGAATAGTTGGAGGTACATGGCGCATCCCCATAATAGCCTCAAGAAAATCAAATCTCTGCTTCTTAATTACACTGAAAGCTGCATTGTGGAATATCTTAGCTTTTCTAGCCTCTCCATTAGTTTTATAAACATCTCTAAGGTTTAGTAATTCTTCGCCCCAATAATTAATCGTCTTTATCTTGCTATTTGTATCATAGTCATTTAAATACTTTTCTTTATATTGGTTTTGAAGGTTTTTTAAATTCATAAACTAAATAAACTACCCTGACTTAATCTTTCTTTACAAATGTTTACATACTCTTCGATCATTTCAACCCCAATAAAATCAATACCTTTCTTTTGGCATACTTTTAATGTTGTGCCTGAACCAGCAAAACAATCAAGAACTAGTTTAGGCTTTTCTTTATTTACTTTAGTATAAAGGTCTATACAGAAACTTATGACATTCTCTGGTTTCTGTGTTGGGTGATAGCGTTTTTCTTGACCTTCTCTTAACATTCCATTCCATCTATGCTCTATTTTCCTTACAGAACTTTTTAAGTTTGTCCATGCAAGCTCGCAATCAGCAAAATCAGTAGTACCGTTTAATTTATCCCAAACTATCCAGCAAGCACTTGGCGGTAAAGCATAATAATTCCCCCCCCAAATTATTGAATTTTTAGCCTTAGAAATTAATTTATCAATTAATGATTGATTTACTGTAGTTTTATCCCAATCGTAATTGGTATATTGACGACTAAAAGACTTTTTAAACCTTAGGTCATTTTTTCTTTCTCCTCGTTTCGACATAATAGAATCAACCGAAATTCCATAAGGTGGATCAATAAGCAATAAATCAACATCTGGTAAATCATCTATTACGTCTTCTATTTTTGCGTGAATTATTTGATTTTTTAAGTTCAAAAAGTACCCCCACTACTATAAAAATTACTTGGCAAAGTATTACCTGGTACTGGACTGGGATCAATCTTTTCTATATACTCCCATAAATCAGATTGCAATACCCTAAAATAATTAGCCAGTACTGGTTCGCTAACCTTGTAAAGACAACCTTGCCTCACTTCTTTATAATGCTTTAAAAATCTATCGTCAGTAAATCGCTCAAAAAACTCTAATAATAAAACTACTTTTGATAAAAGCCAACCTAATTTAGTTTTATAAAATCTATCAGCCATTAAATGTTTATCCCCGTTGTTTTAAATTCAAAGCCTGTTTCTTTCAACTTAATTAAAGTTTCTTCTTTAACTTTACTACCATCAATAATCACGGGTCTCATAGCCAGCATCCCATCCATAAAATTATCTACTTCCATCCTACTCTCATCTAGTTGATTTGCATATTCTTGAAGTTCTTCTCTTATTATTTTTTGATCTTCTTCAGAAACACTAGTTAATCTTTCATGTTTAAACCAAGATCTTAAGAGATTACTTAAGTTATTATCATCTAGTCCGCTTATATATGGTTTTTTTATTTCTTCATTCATGAACCGCTTTTCTCTTCCTTTTCTACAACATCTTGAACAAAAGTAAATTCATAATCAAGCCTAGGATTTTCACCTAAACTAGAAACTGAATAAAATAAGATTTCCATATCGTCTAATCTATACTCATCTACGTCTATACCAATAAACCTTAACGCTTCATTTAATTTATGTTGAGATATTTTATGCACTATCTTTATTGGTTTTTGGGGTTTTATTGTTGGGGGTAACTCGCTCATTTTTGCCATATTATTTATCTCCTTAAAATTATTTTCACAAACACCATCTAGTTGATATAAATCACCCTTAATCAAATTAAACGAATCAATATCCAGCAAGGCATCAATCAAATAAAAACCATCACGCCTGCTATGAGGCTTTAGTAATGTATGGGGCATCGGTGGGTTCCAAACCCTCTTTAAGTACACACCCCTATCAAGTCTAGACCATTTACCTCTCAGAGATACCTCAAAGTATTGAATACTATTAGAGTCTAAATAGAAAGATTGCACCATACCGCGCTCAACCCATTCATTCACAAACTCTGCACAAGCTTCCGTGCCATCAAACTCAAGGTACTCATGGGTTGCATATTTTTTGCTTTTGTAAACTTTTTTAGTATAATCTACTTTACTACTGATCCTCACCGAACACCTTAAACCTTTGCTGATATGATAATCTTTCTATTTTAATATGTTCTATTTCTGACATTTAATTTACCTCCAAGTTATTACTATTATATCTTTTAGAAAGTTTTTTGTAAAGAAATATTCCCTCAAGGTTACTTATCGGCACAGCATTTATTTTCAACCTCTGCTGACCTTGATGCCTTTTGCTTGTTTTTAAAGCTTTAAAATTACACATATTTACCACCCTTACAAAACCTTAAGATATTCTCTTGAACCCAAACACTTATCTTGAAGCTTGATCAAAATCCTCGGGGTTTTTAAAGGCTCCTTAATAATTGGCTCTTACGAGCTCTAAATAATTGTAAGCCATTTAAGTTAAATACGCTTAGTTTCAAGATAACCATCTACTCTACACCAATATCCCTTAAATCTTTAGCAAATTGATCAACGTTATAAATCAACCTATTAAACTCTTTCTTGTGCTCCATTTGAGTCGCTAAAGGCATATTCTCATAGTCGTAATACAAGCCAATAGCCTCTAATTCTTCTTTAATAACCCCATTAAAAGCCTCTTTCTTGACTTCATCCTGGCATTTCGTCTTAGCAGCTACTAATCCGAATATAAGATCTAGTCTTTGCCTAGTCTTTAGTGTTGCTTTCTTTGTTTTATTCATGTTTTTACCTCCAAGTATTTTTATGAAAATTGTTATAAATAGTTAGTTCATATTAAAGGCATCATCACTTAGCCTGTCTTCAAAACTAGCTTGTATAGCCTTTATTGAGTCAGTATCTATCTTTTCACCCTTGACTACATTCTCTACATGGCTTCTTATTTCATTAGCTTCTTGATGGGCTAACTTAGATTGATCTGCTCTTAGGTCTTTAGATGCTTTGTCGTACATTCCTAGTCTTGCAAATAGATCGGTCTGCAATTGCTGAGCTTTACAGAGTAATGCTCCAGAATCATTAAATAGCTTAGGTAGTGCTGCTTTATCGCCTAAAGAGTCTATCTTAAAGTTGCAGTCTTGGAGAGCATTATGGGTTTGATTAAAGATAGTAAATGCTTGACCTTTAAATGAATTAAAGAACTCTAATTGGTCTATTAGAATGTCATATCCTAACTTAGGGTCTGTTAAGCCTTTTCTTTTAGCTTCTTTATAGTCACTAATAAGGCTTTCGGCTTCTTCAATATCTACACAGCATAACTCTTCACCTATTTGCCTTATAGACTTTCCTTGAAGTGTTGCTAGGCTTATGTATTCAAACAGAGTGGGTTTAACTCTTGGGTGACTGTAGTCCATTCCTTTTTGTAAAAACTTGTTTAGTTTCGTTAATAGAGTATATCTTTGGGTGTCTAATTTTTGGTTAGTATTGCTGATTTCTAAATCTAGAGAATTAATCATTAACTCTACTGGGTTTTGTCTTTGCCCTTTTGATTTAGTTAATGTTTTTTCGTTCATATTATTATTCAGTCTATTTAGGCTATCGACTCTCTTGTATATTTTTAACAAAAAACTTTATGCAAGTTCAGGGCATAAAGTAAATTGACAAATATAATGGGTTTACAGATACAAAAACACTATTCCCCCACTAGTAATTATACCAAGTTTGTTAATATTTGCCAAGCGCTAATATATCTTTTTTAGTACCCATGCCCCTCTCTAGCTCATATCCATAAACAGGTTTATCCATTATTTTCCACAACTTTTTGAAATTACGCGGCGTATCGCTTGACATACAAGCTGGATGCTTAATTTCCAACAACCTAAGTTGCTCTAAAAATTCACAAACACGCCTGGCAAACTTATGTAACCACTCAATACACCGCTCAGGGGTATCACAGGGGCAATCATAACGCTTTACAATTTTAGTTTGTAAATCAATTAGACTCCAAGCCGATAAGTGCATCCTTGCCGATATTAACCACAATGGATACCCTTTGTCCAAATAAATCAAAAATTTAACTTCAGCTTCAGTCATTTCAAAACAAGACACAATTTGCTGATCTTTAGTAAATTCAATAATATACTTCTTTTTCAATTGACTCAATTTACCAACACCCCATTAATCACACCCCATGTTTACGCCTTGTGACCAATTCTTCCAAAACAAACTTAGCCATAGATTCAACGTCATCAAGTTCGGTCAAAAATTGCGAAACATGAAACTGGAAAAACTCTTGTTGGCACAATGCCTTTTTTGACTTAATAGCTTCTTCATAGTCTTTTGAATATTTCTTCCTCTGAACTAACCAACAGAAAAGATCATATGCAGTATAAGCCTTACACCTATTCTCTGATAAATTCCACGCCATATCATGCATGTACCCACAATCTATAGCATTAGATGATTTCTCATCACACCACATTTCTACACCATCCAATTCAGCACAAACACCCCAAAAGCCAGTATGAAGCTGAAAATCAAAACCATACTGCTTAAGTATTAACGATGTTTTATAAGTTGTTACTATATCCTTCAATTCATTCATATTTAACCTCCAAATTTTTCTTTATACTCTTGGATAAACACTCTATTGTTACGCACTTCTTCAAAGTCACATTTTTTTACATCGCAAAAATCACTAATACGCTTTTCTTGCCAACGTATTACATCCCAATTTGCAACATATTCACTTGGAATAATGAACCTTTCAAGCCAAAAAAGCCACTCTGTGTCACCATCCATAAATTTATTAATATCAAATCCTGAGTCTAAATCATTTTCAACAAAATCGCTGCGAACTACTTCGATACCTAATTTACCCCAATCAATACTGCCCATACTACTACCCTAAATCAATCCTAGATTTATACTCTTGAATAAATGACGATTTTCTAATGTCTAAATCTTCTAAACCACCTATTAAAATTAAAAAGTTCTTAAAGACATCAAATCTAGATAAAGATTTTGAATTAAATATCACAGAATAATAAACCTCTTGCAAATCAACTGTATACACCTCAGACTTGTCATACTTTCGCTCACCAACTATACAATTTTCATACTTATCAGCTATTTTATTTACAGTCTTTTCAGACCATGTTTTATTAGGTTTTATTATTGTTACTTTCATTTTTTTTATCCTTATCTCTATATTCACTAATCAACCTCTCACCAAGCTTAATACACTCTTTTTCAATTAAAGCTCTAGACATTTGCCCAAAAAGATCATACATTTCCTGAGCGTCCCAAATACCTTTAATTGCTTCACTATACTCAGACTCACCCATATGATTTAAGTGATACATTTCGCCATCTTCTTCTTGCCATAAACCTATGGGGTTTATACAGGATTCATCATAGTAAAGTCTAAGGTTGTTGAAATAAAGGCTAAAACTTACGGCTCCAAACCTATGATCGACATGACCGAATTCGATAAAAGCTGTATCCGAATCATGATCGTAATTGTGATTATCTATATCATAAGAAAGAAAACCCCCTGCCCTTTCTTCGAAATCTCGTAAAAATTGCTCTTTGGTGTATTTATTTTCCATTCTTTTCTTTCTCCACTTGTAAATGTTTTACATAATCTATAAGCCTGTTAAGTGAACAAAATGTTAAGAAATTACTTATCATTCACTTGTTTCTTCGTAGTCTTTCCAGTCAAACTCGTAGGCACATTCAGCCATTTGCCACATTAGCTGTTCTTGAGGGTGTATAGACTCGGAGAAGTCATAAGCTTCTGGCGCAACATACCCGTGCATCCTGTAGAATTGCCACGCTAAATCGTTTATTGCCTTATGTTCGTTAATTGCCTTATGTTTGTTAATGCATTCGTACATCTTTCTACTTACTAAAACCTCGTTATCTGCTAGATAATCATGTACTCTGATTATTATTTCTGGTTTAATTATTCTTTCTATAAATTTATTCAACCTGTCTTCTTCTGGCATTTTTATTTCCCTTTAAGGCTTACCTAAAAGATAAGCCTATTATTGTCTTTACAAAAAGTGTGTGTAAATTCTTTTACTTTTGTTTTAAGTTTGATTTCACCAGTAACTACTAGTAGCTCAGGTAAGTTTTTATATTGCTCACGACCTTGATTAGTTAATTCAATATTTTGAATAACTATTTCTTGAGCATGTCTTGCATCTGCCGTTCTTGCTATTTGCTCTATTAAAATTTCTTTGTCTATAAGTTTCATAATTTAATAACCTCCAAGTTATATATTTATTATACCCAATAAAAAGATTTTTTGTCAACTTTTTAGCCTAATTTTATAAAAATTATTTATGGGTTTTCATAGCATAAACTATTTTGCATACTTCAAAAACTCCTTAATAAACTCTTCCTCTTCTTTAGTTTTGCGTATGTCTCCACCATCATTAGGGAACTTACCACGCTTAAGCCACTTAATATAATTTATGTGATTTTCGTTTCTTGCATGAACTGCTTGATTTTTATATTTACCCATTTTAAAGCAAGCTTCATTTTTTTCATTTACGTAGAACCATTTCCCTGGTAATTTGTAATCACCAATTGAGTACTTTGATATCTGTTCATAACTCAGAGATTTACACTTTTCATATTCCATTTGATAGTCAAAATATAATTGCACTTTCTGAACTACGCTAGAAGCCCCTGAGTCAAGTTTTTGATACTGATCTGGGGTTAATGTCGAATATTGATCATTTCCAACCCATACGTCTAATTTAATCGGGTCTATGGGTGTATATTTATTCTGCCAGTGATCAAATGGGTTTAATTCCTTATAACTTGAATATCTTTCCTTTAGAAATTCAAGAGCTTTTAAAATTGAATGACCAATATAAACTCTTTTGTTTCTAGAAAAAGCTTCAAACTCTCTTTGAAATCCACTTAAATCAACAGTATCTTGAAGCGCTTCTTTTTCATGCTTTGCAAGTTTAGCTATATTTTCTTCCTTAAACTCTTTAGTTTTTTGAACATAAAACCTTTCACCAAAACCATGATCTTGATCAATCACTCCATGCCAAATAAAGTTTAAATTTTGTCTTTGATAATGATGAATAAATATTAATTCACTAGTGTCGTAGCTATATATTTTTCTTGGCTTCAAATCACATCCCTTACATTCAAATATTTCCTATGGAGTATCTAGGTCAACTGGTATATTTTTTAAACAATCTGCGCAAGTTATATAACCTACACAGTTATCATTCATACAACTTCTTTAACACCTCTAATCTTTTTAACTCAACACATTCAGAAAGTAAATCTTTTTCAAACTCACTAAATTTCTCTAATTTACAAATATCTAAAACCATATTAGTACAAAGGTCATCAAGCAAAGATTCTGGGTCTTTCTTGACATTCATATGACGTGGAATAGATACATGCTCCATTGCCTCAGCAAAAGTATTTAAAACTTGTTTTTTCTTTGTTAAATACTTAACATTTTTACCTAAATACTGAATCAATAAATGTTTTATACCAGCAGCAGTTTTAATATCAAAACCTTCTTTGCCAGCCATGAAATGAAATTGCCTCTGCTTGTAAGTTACATCTTCTTTAAGATCATTAATCAACTCCCCAAAATCTTCTACTTTCATTTGAATATGAGCTTGAAGCATTCTTTCATAATCCTCTATTGTTTTTAAACCTTTGTAATAAATAGCCATCTCTTAAAGTCCTCCTTCTACTAAGCCTACTAGTAGACTTACTGCTAAAAATCCAATCACTAAACACCCCACCATAATTAGACAGCTTAAGTATGGATTCTCCGCCTGTTCAGGTGGATTTTTTAAATCATTAAAAGCTCTTTGTGTAATTCTTATCATTTCTAACCTCCAAGTTATATTTTTATTATACCCAGTGAAAAGATTTTTTGTCAACTTTTTAGCCTAATTTTATAAAAATTATTTATGGGTTTTCAAAACATAAGAAATTTTAACAATAAAGGAACGATTTCTTTTTGGCTTCAGTAACTTCATTAGCAAATAAATTTAAAGCATAAGCATCATTTAAGTCATGCGAACTGTAAGCCTTTCCTGTTTTTTTGTATAGCAACTCTGCTACTTGATCTTTTTTTGCTTTACCGTTCCCTAGAAAAGCTTTTATTGTCGTTGGTGGAACTCTGTAAACATTTAATCCAAACTGATAGGCAAGAATATAAGCTACTCCGTGCAACTCTGCTAAAGCTTCTCTGCCAAACTTACTGCCATATGAATAACCTTCCACCCAAACTACTGAGGTGCTATGAAATAAATCCTCAAACTCTTTTCTAAACCAAGAAAGCCTAGCGCCAGCTTTTAATTTTGGGGGGCTTAACACCCCCCTATTTTCGTGATCGAAAAAATACCCAGTATTAGACAAAGAAATATCTAAAGCTAATAGCTTTTTCTCTGACTGGATTATCATTACTCAGGACTTCCAGTTACCTCAACATAAGTATTAGCTAACTCTTGTTTATTTAACTTATGTTTCTTAAGAAACGTCTTAAGATCATCTCGTGGATCTGGTGTTAACCCAGCCTTTTCACCCATACTTTCACGCAAAATATTTAAAGTTATCTTAGAATAGTTATCTTCAGAGTAATGCTCTTGAGCTAAACCCATTAAACTTTCATACTCTTCAGATTCTGCACCTGCATATTTAAGAGTTACAGACATTGGCTTGTCGCCATCTTCACCACTGATCTTATATTTTTGTGAAAACTCTTTTTCGTTCATTTCTCTAGCATCTTCTAAAGCTGCTGCTAGTTGCTCATCACTATATTGATCTGCTCTACTACAAATCAAAGCTAGTTTATCAATACCTGCTCCGATAACTTCATTAGGCTTAACTCCACGCTTAGTAAGAATATCAAAAACACCCTTGTATTTATTTACAGTGTTTCTTTTAACTCCAAAATGATCTAAACAATATTGGTAATAACCGCCTGTATTTTCAGCATATTTAGCATCGTCTTTCCAAACTTCTTTTTGTTCAAGTTCGTACAATAAACCACCTAGCCAAAAAGCTAAAAACTCTTTTGTATTAAAACATGGCTTAACACTTGCAGAAATAACATCAGCTTCCAAAGTTGATAAAAACACTTTTGCATCATCAACCGTTGCTAAATCTGTTCCACCAATGCTAACTACTTGTAATTCTGTACTGCTCATTTTATATATTTCTCCTTCATTGCTTTACTTCTATTAACTCTTTCCATGATTTCGCCTTTATATCTCAAGTAATTAATCTTGAAATACTTAGCTGAGTTTTGTACTTGATCATTTTTCTGATCACAAAGGTAGATCAAATACAAGTCATTCTCAAGCTCACCTAAATTAATACCATTCCTAACCTCGAATTGATCTTTAAGTTGCTCTAATAAGTATCTATAAAAAACTAACTGCTTAATATGGATATTTTCAGCAGTTTTTAACTTTAAAAAATCTTTAGCGTTTTTAGTCTTAAGCTCTAAAATCGTACTTTTGCCAGTGTATTTATAGGCTTCAGCCCCATTAATAACTTCAGGTTCTTTTTTAGATACATGATTTTTTTTGGCTTCTCTTTGCCAGAACTCTTCAATATTATCGCCCTGGAGAATAGAACTTACGTGCATTAATCCAGAATCTCTTTTTTTCTTTTTAAAAACATTCAAACCTAAACAAAAATCACATATTAAATCTTCGATATTTGCATCTTCTGCAAAACTTAAAAGAAAATCAGGAGTACCGTTGATTCCACACCCATTGTCTCTAAGCACTGCCTGAGAATAAACATTACAAGGTAATCTATCTACCAACAACTCACCAAAAAAGTCTTCATAATAAAGACCTCTTAAAAAAACTAACTGAGTAGGTAAATTAATGTACTCATACTCTGAGTAATCATCATTAGACTCTTTAACCTTTTGAAATAAGCCTTTACTTTTAAAATTAAAACCTTTACTGAACTTCATTTTTCTTCTTGATAACCACCTCTTGATGTTCGTCATTCCTCAATCGGGTTCCCATTTCTATATACTCTAGTAATACTTGCTTACTTGTCAATATGCAATCTTCAATTACTCGACCTTCTTCATTTATAAACTGCACATTTAAAAAAGGGACTTCACTAACTTCACAACCATTACGCATCTTCTTAAGCGTCTCTAGTGTCACTGAGTAAGATTTATTCTTAGTTACCTTATGTTCTACCCTCGCAAGTCCTGGGACTTTAACATCAAGCTTGTCTCTACCTCTTCCTGAACCCTTAACCATTAACGCCTTATTAATATCGTCTTTTAACTTAGCTTCTAACTTAGGGCTCATTTCATGGCTAATACTCATTGCATTTTTTTGTTTACGTGGTCTTTTCACTAGCTTTTCTTCCCTTTAACCTTCATCTCCAGTGGAGCAACCACAGTATCGTAAAGCTCCTTCATTTTCTTAAATTCAGTAGGACTTATCTTCGTAAGCAAATAGCCATCTTTTGGAATACCACCATAAGCATAAACTTTACGACCGTAACAGTAAATCAAAAGAGACTTGAGGAAATTTAAACTAGCTTTATCTTTATAAAGCCATTCCAGCCAAGCCTCTTTCTTATCGAACTTCTCCCCCGTAACTGCGTAAACTTTTGAATGAGGATTAAATAAATTGAAATCCCTTGCACGATCATATATAAAATCAGGCTCTTTAACGCTTTTAAAATATTCAACACCAGTAATACTAGGTGTATAACTTAAATAAGATGATATTTTTGTCCCTGCGATTTGTCTAAGTTTATCAAGCTGCATAGTATGTTTTGCTGAAGCAACTTGACTAATACCAAAAACATTAGCTTCATCGGTGCTTTCACGAAACATTTTAATAATTGTTGATGAATATAGCTCTACCCACTCACCACCAACAAAATTAGCTCTGGTATACATAGCAATCGGATTAACCTTCTTGTTAACCCAAACCATTAAAGCTGGCTTACCCTCACGGGCACGCCTCGCTCTCCATGCCAATACTTTACGACATGCACTACGAATAATCTTACCTAAACCACCAGGCGTAGCCGTATCATGCGCTGATTTCTCAGATTGTTCTATTGATTGAAGTGCATGTATGGAGTCAACAAACGCTAAGCCTAAATTATCTATCTTAAGCATCTCATCAAGCATGTCAAGCCAATCTTCAGCGCATTTTGTTTTCTCTTTATAAACAAATAATTTCTTTTCAATTAATTTATTTACATCAAAACCAGCAGCTGCACCCCAATCATCACAAAAAGAACCCTCTTCATCACTCCAGGCGATAGATTCTTTTGGGTATTTTTGATGAAAATTTTTAGCTATTTGCATCATTAGCGCAGTTTTTCCCGAACCAGCTACGCCATGAATAGTCATTAGTTGATTAGATAAAATACCACCACCAAGTAAAAAATCATACTCAAAAATACCAGTAGGGACAAAAGAGTTAGATAAATCAATATCACACATTCGACTCAACCCAAGAGTATCAGCACTATCATTATCAAAATCTTCTAAACTAATTGCATCAAAATTACCAGCTTTACTCATGAGCACCCCCTGCAAAGTTGTTGAACTCTTCCTCTAACTGCTCACGCATTACTGCATAGCATTGCTTAATACTATCTGGATTATCGTCACAATTCCGCTCAAGTCCAATGCTGAAGCTTTTCCAATCACTATTAGAGCTTTCACCCCTATTTGCACCTTCTAATTGCCCTTGCTTATAACCGAGAATACATTTCGCTTTTTTCTTGCTCTCGTTTTTCAGTACTAAGGATTCTAGCAACTCTTGTATTTTGCAGAATATTTTCTCTAAATCTTTTAACTCTATTGACATATTCGTCTTTGCCTCCACGCTTATTAAAACCTAAGTCTAATCCTTCAACATTACCGCCATGCTTTTTGATTTGCTTCTCAAGCTCTCGAGTAGCTATCTTACACAAAAGTTTAATTTCTCTTTCATAACCCTTAAGTGAACCTGCACCACGAACGCTGTAAGCATACATAAGCTCAGCCAAAATTAGATATTCCATCAAGGAGTAGTAACGGTTATTGTTTCTTTTAATAACCTCTGAATCAAAAAGCATCCCCAAAAGCTTTAACATGGTTAAATGTTGAATTTTAAGTGCCTCAGCTATCCCATAACCAGACATAGCTTGAGAAGATACTTTAGTTTCTATATTTGTTACAAATACATTACTCGTAACTTGATCAAAACTAGCTTCTATTACTTTTTCTACATAACTGTCATAAGAATGACACCCTATTTTAAGCATATGCTTTTTAAAAGTTTTATCTCGACCTTTTCTTAAAACATCAAATCTATACTTTTCGTTAGTATAGTATGAAGAATGTTTTTTCCAGTAAGATTCTTTTTCTTCAGCCATGAACTACCCCTTGTATTTTTTAACTGGAAAACCTTTGAGAGCTTCAATGTAAGTAGCTTGTTTTTCCAAATTAAAGAAACCCAATTCATGAGGGGTTATTTTAATGTTTTTGGCATACTTAACTTTACCTTCTTCTCTAACTTCATCAGAACCAAACTGCTCAATTAATTCTTCTTCAGTAAATCTTTTAATCTTAACTGGGTTTTCATCATCATCTTGCCAATAGCCAATACTTCCAGTTTTAGAACTTTGCTTATCTTTGCGCTCAATAGTAAGCCCCAAACCTCTAACAGTTCCATACTTCTCGTTCCACTCACAAAGTTGCTCTAATAGCTTCTCTATTTGTTTCTTGTAGCTACCTTGTTGACGAATAGCCCATAATTTTTTAGCGTGTCCAATATTGCCGTTTTTATCAGTATATTCTTCAATAACTGGAACCAAAATACAGAAAACTAAAGGTACTTTGTTCTTACAAAGTTCACACGGCTTAGTATTACCTTCATCGTCAACATTTTCAGCAACACAAAGGGCAAAAGCTTTGTGACCAAACTCAGAACCATCATCTAAAAAGCTTTCATGTACCCAAAATTGAAATACACCTTCAACCGTATTAGGGCTTATTTGATTAGCTAAAATAATTATTCTTTTAGACTCATCGGATTTTAGTGAAACTATTTTTTTACCAATGTAGTCACCTTCTGTATATTCATTATTATCCGTAAAGTTCATAGATAACCCCGTGCTTTGAGTTTCTGTTTTTATTGAGCTAAAATTAGCAAATTCCATATGTAATTACCTCCATTTCTTTTTATATCTTATCACAGCAAAGATTTTTTAACAAGTTTTTTAGATAAAATTATCAAATATTAAATCACTTAAACCCAAATCATCCACATCCTCTTTCTCGGTCTTAGACCAATCAAAACTAAAGCAAAACAAGCCTTTTTCTTGAAAGTACTTTTTGTAATACTTTTGATTTTCTTGCCCTGGATTCACAGGCTCGCCCTTTGCATTAATTTGATCTTTATCGTTATCAAAAAGTAAATATACGCTTTTAGAATAACCACTCATCCTCTTAGCTTTAGACTCCATAAAAGTAGCTCCAAGAGTCGCAACTATATCAAATCTCTCGCCAACTTTATTACTTAATAAACAAGCTAAGCCTGTCATACCTTCAGTCACCAAAAGCGGCTTACTACTCAAGAGGTGCTCACCTAATACAATTTTATTCTTCTCGAGACCTTTACTATCTTTAGTTCTTATATCTTGACCAGCGTAAGCCCTGCGAGTATAACCAACGCATTTCTTGCTCCTAAGAATTACTGGGAACACAATATACTTTTCTTTATCAGCTACCTTGATATCTAATTTTGAGATAACTGAATCACTAATATTTCGCCTACTTAAATACTCTTTGGCTTCAGGCACTTCAGAAACTTCTTTAAACCCCTTTTCTATAATCAAATCTTGCCAATCAACATAGTTAAATGTTTGTCTTTTACTCGTTCTTTTGTTTGCTCTAAATAATCTAAACGTATCTTCTTCACCTAAATATCTTTCTTTATAGTTTTTGTAAAGATCTTTGTTTTTACCAGAAATAAACCATAAAAAAGTCTTAATAGTGCCACCTACTCCGCAACCTAAACACTTAAAATAAACATCTTCAATAGCTCCATCTTTGATTAAAAATGAGGGATGCCTATCACCATCTTTATGACTATCTTTAAAAGGGCAACTGCAAGCAAAATATCCAGTTTTTCTTTTAATATTTGTAATGCCTAAATCTTCAAGCATTGACCTGACATCATAAGACAATTGAATGCACCTCGCAAAACTTATAAGCAAAAATAGGTAACGCATTAGCATTGGCTGACGGCTCACCAGAATGATAAATTAAAGCTTTTCTAATATTATATAAATGGTAATCAATTGTTCTATCTGAAACATACATAAGGTTAGCTATATCAACACGATCATAACCTTTAGAAACCCAATAAAGAGTTTCTATCTGAGCTTTAGAAAAAATACAATTCCCTTTATAGCAAGAAAACTTTACAAACCTATCATCTAAAAATCTACACATTACTATCTAACACCTCTTTTTGAAGTTCACATTTCTGCCTCAAACTCTTTAAAACTATTTCGTCCAGTGTATCTTTAGCGATTAAATGATAATAAACACAAGTTTGATTTTGCCCTATCCTATGTATCCTTTTTCTAACCTGCCTAAATCTATCGCTTGAGAAATCATGATCAATAAAGATCATATATCTACAATTAGTAAGGGTTACAGCAGTTTCAACAGTTTGAGTAGTAGCAAATAAATATTGAGTTTTACCAACCTTAAAGTCTTCTAAAACTTTTTCCCTTTCTTTATCGTCACACGCGCCAGTATGAAGCCCAATAGCTACAGTGTTAGTTTCTTTAAACTTTTGACTGTACTTTTCTATACACAACCTTGAAGTGCTAAGAATAATAGCTTGCTGATCTTCCAGTTGGTCTAGCAGGTTAAGTAACGCTTGATACTTGTCCCAAACCTCCAACTTCTCTACAACTTCCGAAACACTACCAATTAATCCACTTGGTATCTGCTTAAGCCTTATTAGTTGCTTTAGTACCGAATCAGAGCTCGAATCTTCTTCAATATTTTCAGTTAATACCTTTGGCTTAATTTTAGTAAGTTGATTAAATAACTTTTGGTCTCCACCATTTAGAGCCTCTTTAATTGCATCAAATAAACTAAAATCACTAGCATAAGTTTGATAAACAGCCTCAGTTTCAGGACTTAGCCTAACTTGAATCTCTTGATCTATCGCCTCTGGTAGATCTAATATGTCTTCAGTGGCTTGAAAGTAGTAGGGCTTAAGCATCTTCTTAAGCTCATTAACGTTCTTAGCTTGCTTTCCATCTTCGTCAGCAGCATATCTTTCTAGAAATTTCCAGTAACTAGCAGGCACTGCACAGGGATGAATAAATCTCATTTGATTCCAGATACTGCCTACATTATTGGTAATACTTGTTCCCGTTAAGCACCTTCTATACTTAATTCTTCCAACAAACTCAGGGTAAGTAAGCTTGTGTCCTCTACCACTTTTCCTATTAGCTATTTTCTGACTTTCATCCAAAACACAATATACATTTTTTTGACTAGTAATAAAATCTTGAACTATTTGAACCCCTTTACTAGAAGTTGTAAAGTCATAATTGATTATAAAAACATTGTCAGTATTCCTCAAATAAAGCTCATCTAATAATTTTTGATCTTTTTTTCTAAATTTCCCTTCATGTCTATAAAACTTTAAGCGCTTATAAATATTGGGATTGCAATGCTTTTCAAACTCACTTTCCCATACCGCTAAAGCTATCTTAGGGCAAATGATTAATATAGATAAAGGCTCATCCATATTTAATAAACAAAACTCATCTATAGCAGTCTTAGTCTTTCCAAGCCCAGGGTCAAAGAAAAAACCCATACCGCTAGCACCAGCTGAATACTCTATACACCTTGCTTGATGGTTCATAGGCTCAAAAACGAAGTCAAACTCTTTTACCTTTTGCCTTATCTCTAAAGTTGAAAAATGCTTTTCTTTGTCATAATCGTGTAAATTAGATAACTGATAAGTAGCCTCTATGTCTGAATTTTTATCACGAATCCAAGAATTAAAGTGAACCACCCCATTACTAATTCTTACAGAAAACTTAGGAGCCCAATGGCTCTTACCTTTATCAAAAAAATAAAATTGATAAGCTTTTTCTGTTTCACCTTGAAAATAACATTGTTTGAGAACTTTAGATAAATTAGACATTAAAACCCATTAAAATTAATAAATGGACTAGGAGCCTACCCCCTTCCTAGTCCACGATTTTTTTTATTATTATTCTTCATAAGTTATTGATAAATCACAATCATTAACCATTTCATAAAATACAAGTAATCCATACTTATCAGCAAGATCATCTACTCTTTTCTTAGTGTCGGAATCCATTAAGCTTGCATCTTTAATTCTTGCAATCTTTAGGTTAGGCTTAGTGGCTAAACTGATCTTAACCCCCAACTCCATAAGTTGAGCTTTACTTAATTGAGCTTCAGAAACAGATAAACCTTCGTAAGTTAAGCCGTTCTCGTTAAATCCTAGTCCATCCAAACCAAACTTAGTTACAGCTTCATTTAATTTAGCTACTTTTTGCTTGTCAATACTATTCTTAACCTCAGTTGCATCTAAGATCTTATTATTCTCTTTAAGTTCTTGCTTTTTCAACTCTTTGACTTTCTTCAAAGCTTCAAATTTGATGTTGTTTTCTTTAATCTTTTCAAGCTCTTCAGCTGCATCCAATTCAGGAACCGTAATAGCTTCATACTTTTTATGTAATTCATCCCTTAAATTACCAGTCTTAGTAATAACATCTCTTTGAGCTTCAATAGATTCCTCTAAAGCTTTTTGAGCTGCTTTAAGTTGTGCTAACTCTTGCTCTAATCCAGCCAATTTAGATACTCCATCTTTAAGTTTAATCTCAGCATTAGTTGTTTCATTTAATGCAGCATCTTTCTTGATCTTAATATCGCCAACCTCTTGCTGTTTTTGAATTAGCTCTGATGGATCAATGTAAAGAACCTCTTCACTTTCATCAATACCTTTGAATTCAGAATAAGAAATCTTGATGGACTCTATTTGCTTTTTAGTTTGAGTAATAAGATCTTGTTGCGCCTGTCTATCAGAATCTAACTTATCAAATTCTTCTTCCAGCCTAAAGAGTTTTAAAATGAATTTCTTCTGCTCACCAGCCGTTAAATCACCAAATTCAAAGATATCAAAGAAAGTGTTATTGATTAAATCATCTAACTTGTCCTTAGCAGTATTTCCTTTAGACTTTTTGCCATTAAGAAATAAAGTAAATGAAGTCTTAATTTTCTCTCCATCTCTCTTAAATTCCATAAGCGTTTTGAATGGTACTTCTTCACCATTAATGGTTTGAATTAATTCAGACTCAATCTTGGCATAATCTTCACCAACCTTGATTGGATCTTTAGGTACACCTTTGCCACCCAGTGATAAAGACAAAGCATCTATAAAACTAGATTTTCCAGCTCCATTCCTCCCAGATACATTAACAGACTTTGCATCACCTGGTATATCTTCAGATACAGTTATCTTTTTATAGTTTTCTATATTTAGTTTTTTTAATTTAATGTTCAATTTACTTATTCTCCTTTCTTTATAAATTCAAACTCTTCTCTACTAAAAATCTCATATGGATTTTCTATAGGGTTTTGAATTGCTTCTAATTGATCTTCAATGTCACCTAGATGCCATACACATTCATCAAAATAGACATACTCATCTTGTTGATTAAAGTAAAAATCAGCTAACAAAACATCTATAGTATCAGTGTGTTTTTCATATAAACGAACATGATCTTCATTTAACTGGATATCTTCACCAAACTCAATCTTGTATAAATCTACAAACTTACAGTAAAGAAAATCTATTAAACTATCAGAGACAGGCTCTAATAGCTCATAAATCCAGGGTTTATCTTTTTTTAAATCCTCTAATATCATTTAATTAACCTCCAAGTTATATTATTAATTATACCCAGTGAAAAGATTTTTTGTCAATTTATTTTTATTTCTTTGGCAAATAATCAGAGTATTTATTTCGCAAGGCATATAAATCAAGGTCAGTTAAACCAGATTGCTTTACCTTCTGTTCCTTCTTCTCTTCACCCCTGAGATCGCTAAGTTGAGATTTCAACTTTTCATCAGTTACAAAATAGTGAGGCTTCTTGTAGTCAAACTTAATAGTACCCAACTTCACCAACTTTGAAACATATTGAATTAATTGACTGTGTATCTGCTCATGCTCACTAGGTGTTAACATTGCCATATTTTCAATCTTGTTATTAGACCTATCCCAGTCAATATGATGCTTCTGCAAATCATCCCTATTGAGCTTGGATTCTAAGCCCATACTTTTATATTTTTCTTTAATTTGCTCATCACTAGGGTATTTTCTAGGCTTACTCTTATCCCATCTTTCCAAGTATTCTGGATAAAATATCTTTTTCTCTTTCGTGCGAACCATTAATAACCTCCAATCACCTTAATTTCTTGAGTTTCCACACCCTTATAATTTATAGGATTATCAAACTTAAAGAATACACAATCAACATCTCTAACGAAATAATCGCATGCTGTTCTTAAAGTCATATACTCCTTATTTCTCATATTCCATCTTTGCAGAGTTGCAACTTTTTGTCTCTTAATTTCTTTTAAGTAATCCTTAGCTATCTGAAGTTTTTTAAATCTTCCCATCTTTCACCCCCATTTTATAAATAAATGCACCTAAAACAAAAGAAGATAAGCATTGCACCATAATAAGCACACCATTAACTATCT
Source organism: Prochlorococcus sp. ALOHA_ZT_50 (assembly GCF_022447305.1). Taxonomy (NCBI): domain Bacteria; kingdom Bacillati; phylum Cyanobacteriota; class Cyanophyceae; order Synechococcales; family Prochlorococcaceae; genus Prochlorococcus; species Prochlorococcus sp. ALOHA_ZT_50. Next base: position 36,393 of record NZ_JAKVCI010000010.1, read on the forward strand.
TCGCTAATAAAACTGGATCTTGCATTAGTAGCCACCTCCAGAAAGATATTTATTGTCGTTATAACCACTTGGTGTCACTGTATAGCCCGTATCAACCGAGTCACTATTCCTGTTATACATCCTTCTTTCTTGTTGCATAGCCTGTTCACTAGCAAACATAGCTCGCTTATTTTCAGTAATCGAATGATCAGTAAATCTAAGCCTCTTTTTTAAGTCCTCAATACCTTCAACCGCTCTTTTATCAGCAGTTAACCATTTCTTTTTATTGGGTAAAGAAACTTGATTTCTATAACTAGTTAAATCATGTAACTTTCTTTGAATAAGTAGTATCTCAGGATCGTTAGAATTCTTAACCCTTACATGCCTTGCGCTAACCGAACCCAAAACGCAAAGGCTTGTTAAACCTACTGCAGCTATCTTTTTAAACATTTTAATTACCTCCAAGTTTTTGTAAATGTTATTTCTATTTATGTTTTACCCTAACATAAACTTTTTTAACACTTTTTAGAAACTTTTCAGTAATTCTTTTACACTAGTACCATTGGATTAGTTTCCCTTAAATACTGTTCAGCTTCATCTATTTCAGAAATATCACCGTGCTTTATATTAAAGTTAATCCATCTACTTGGTATATCGTCAAGACCAGTTCTGTTTTTCAAGACATCAATTATTCGCATATTAGAAGGGTCTGGCAACTCATCACACTTACGAATACCTAAAACTAAATGTGCTATCTTTCCAAAATTGTCAGTATCGGAGAAATTCTTTAAACTCAAAGGCTTGTTTTCGTTAGCCTCCCTGTTCACTTGAGAAGTACAAATTATACAAACCTGGTATTTCTCAGCAATAGCTTTCAACCTATTCAATACAGCTTTAACTATTTCGTGATCAGCTTTCTTGTATGTAGGTTTATTGTCTAACTTGAACAAATAAACAGCATCAATGAAAAATATCTTAGGTTTTTTCTGGGCTATCAATCTTTCAATATCTCTTATACACAATTCATGAGCATCACCGTATTTAGCTGCATTAATAAACCATAAGCGATCTTCAGCAAGTCTAGGTTTTAACTCTTCATAAGTCTTGTTTAGCAACTGCCAGGCACGGCTACAAAGCATTTTTTTAGTAAACTTATTAGAATCCAACCTAGCACATAAGCAAAGTATTCTATCTACTAACTCTTTAACACTCATTTCACCAGAGCAGCAGCCAATACTGTGACCTTCAAGCCATGCCTCTTTGAGCATGTGAAGCATGACATAAGTTTTACCTCTCCCCATTCTTGCGCCTAAAACAATTAAATTACCCGGGTAACAGCCCCCATTTAAGTCATTTAAAAAATCAAACCCTAGTGTATAACCATTAGAGCTAGGTTTAAATATATTCTCCTGATATTCACTTAAACTGCTTACTATTTCAGTATCAAAGTCACTAACTACGTTTTCAGGGACTAAAGTATCTATTTTTTCAACAGTATGACGAATAGAGTCTAACGCACCAGGAAAGTTATCTTCTTTAATTTGTTTATTTACATTTGAAAAATTCTTATTAAATAAATCCTTTTTGGTATGTTCAATAATTAACTCTAAATAGTACTCAGGATTATCAATATCAAAGTCATCAACACCAGATAAATTAAATTTAGTTTCAACCTCAGTAAGTTTAGGCAACTTTCTATACTTGTCAAAATATAGGTTAACAAACTCATACAAAGCTTTTTCAGGCTCATCTATGGAGTGCTTATCTATATCAAATAGCTTAAAGCCTTCTAAACTATTTTTGTTAATACAAGCTACTACAAAATTTTCAAATAAACTCAATTAATTACCTCCAAGTAAATTATTCGTTTTCTTCATTTATGGCGCTAGAGTTACGCCTATTATGTTCAGCTTCTAACCACCGCAAACAAGTCACAGCTTTGTTAAAAAGCTCTTGATCTTCTACATCCTCAGAATACTTAAGTTCACATAAAGCATTGTGGTGTAACTGAATTTGATAATCAAGCTCACTATAACTCAAAAGCTTAACACTGGTTTGGTATAATCCACTTTCTTCTACCATCTAGACCACTCCTTTATCTCAGCTTGCTTATGAGCATAAATTATTAACTGAGTCTCATTTTCTAAAAAAAGTTTCTTTTTTAATTCGCTACAAAGCTTACTTAATGCACCATGGGTGTAATTCATCAATTCACCTATTTGCTTTCTAGTTCTACCTAATGCATAATGCTGAAGAATTAAAGCTTCTTCATTTGTTAATTCTATATTCATGTAATACGTACCGCCGATTTTCTAATCATTTTTTCAAAAATAGTTTTTTCTTGCGTTTCATATTCAGTTAAACAAATACAAAATTTAATAGTCCCTAAGTTCCTTCTAGTAAAACTCTCAAAAGATTTACGGTCATAAAAGTCTAACTTACCAATATCCTGAAAAGTGAAATCTTCAATACCAATAAACATATTATTGCCTAAATCACTTCTATGAAAATCCTCTGATCTTCCACGCAAAATATCAATTAACTCAACTAAATAAAAATTAGTAACTTTACCTTCGCACTCCTTAGCTAATGAAATTAAATCACGATAATAAAGGTTATAAATACTAGGCTCAATACCATGATAAAAATTGACATCATTAAAAAGAGATTTAACAGAATCTTGAGAGCAAGTTACTGGCTCATTATGATATCTATATGGAACTCTTATTTTTTGAAAATCAAACATTTATTTACCTCCAAGTTATTTATATTTTACCGCAAGAAAAGTTTTTTGACAAATTATTTTCCTAGCCATTGATCAACCATTGCTTGAGCTATACCCGGGAAAGTCTTAGAGCGTATCTTAGCCCTTTCTGCTTTTGGTGCATTACTGTACCACTCAGGCATAGACTTACCATTTTTAATCTTTTGCCTTGGTGGTGGTTCTACTACATTCGTGGCTTTAAGCTTAGGTAAACCTTGTAGCCATAAACAAGTTCGCTTTTCAAAAGGATCTCCAAATTCATAAGGTTGAATAATTTGATCTGGCTTTCGCCAAACTGTACTTATGACTCCAACTGGGTTTTCTATTGCAATTTTAGGACAGTTCGTATTAATAATTCTAAGAAAAAAAGCTATAGCTTTATCTCTGAGCTTAATCCTCTTTTCTGCTTCCTTGCCATACTTTTTGACATTAAACCAGCGATTACCAGTTACAGTAAGATAAGTGCAAGGTGGAAAAGCTATTATCATATCCCAAGTTGTTTTTCCAAGCAAACCAATTAAATCTTCTTGTAAATGCCACTCAGGATGCCCACCTGAACAAGGTTCTATGTCGCAACTATAAGCTTCATGCCCAGCCGCCCGGGCACGCTTACAAACTTCTTGAGATTCCTCGCAAGCTACTAAAACTTTCACCTCATCCACTTCCCAGTTTCTGCTCTATGTAAATAATTTTGAGCTTTCTTTAGTTCAATGTCGATATCATCTTTTTGACCAAGCCTAATTAAATACTTTTGAGCAAATCCAGTCCAAAATCCTTTAAGTAAGATTTTTTCTTGATTTTTATTCATATCAGGAAAAGCTATCTTTGCAGTTTGAAGAAACAACTCCTCCATTACTACAGCGGTATCAAAACTCTGGCTGTGATAATGGCTAGGGTTTATTGGTTGAGTCTCTTCTTTTTCTTGCTTTGCGCTATGCTTTTCTAAAACTTCGCCTATCTCTTTATCTGAAAAAGCACGATCACCACTAGCTTTATAGCGATCTTTATAAAATTCATCAAATTGCTCTTGAGTTATAGCAACTTCTTGCGCCTTCGCTTGTGCAGTTGAGATATTACCACCATCACCAGTATTTATTTCACTCACCTTCATACTCCTCTATAATCTTTTGAATTCTAGGCTTAAAATAGTTTTCACCTTTTAAAATCTTTCCAGTCTCAGGGTCAAACTTTACTGAACCATCAGCGTTAGCTTTGCTTAGATTAGATTCGCATACTTCATCCAGTAGTCTTTCTAATAACTTATATCGCTTAAATCTAGCCATCTCAGGCTTATAATACTCCGTAATCTGCAAAGCAATATTATAAGCAATAAAAATTACATCTAAACATCCATCTAGAATACCTGCAAACTCCTCATCCTGAATTTCTTTATAAGCAAATCCCAAGCGACCTTCCTGCTTTTCATTTAAAGAAAAATTGTATAAAGCATCTTGAGTTTCACCTACTTCCTCTTTTAAAAAATTATTAGCGTGCTTCAGAGAACTATCTAAAGCCCCTTTATATTTCGGACTACCCTTTATAAACTTATCTATAAAATCTTGTATCTTAAATAGCATTACTTATCTCCATTAAATTTTTCAGCAATCATCTTGCCAACTTCTTGCAAAAACTTCACCACAGACTCATGTAAACTAGTTGCTGTTAATATTGGTGCTTCAGCCACTTTCTTTACATCATTTAAAATATTTGGGTCACGCGACATAATACCTAGTGCAGCTCTGTTTTCTTCTTGATTATTTATTATTTCACCTAAAGCCTGCATTGCTTGTCTAGCCGCTTTAGCTTCACTTTCCAATTTAGTAAATCCTAAAATTGCATTATCTACTGACTGCTCCAATGTTTTTATCATTATCTTCTTTTTCTCCTTAGAACTTCATCAATCTCTATAATTTTCGTCTCATATTTTTCAATAGCTTCTTCTAGCCTTCGATATTCAGGCTTAGTGCAACCTTCTACATGATAATTCTTCAAAAACTTATAATTCCCTAAAAACCAAGGAATGGTTATACATTGAGTCTTCCTAACTAATATCTTTTTAAAATGAATTAAACTATACTCTAAAGTACTTAAAAACTCACCTGCATCAACTAAACCACCAAACTTTTCGAATCTTGCCATCTCACTAAAACTAGGTTGATAAGTTACACCTAAATGATCAATATTTCCTTTAATTAAATAATCAGATAATGGAAACTTTTTAGGCTTAGACTTGCTAGGTAATTCCACTTGCTGAGAAAAGTTAAGTGCTTTATCTTCACTTATCTTAATTAAACTTACTTCTTTAATGATTTTATGTTTAGGTCTTTTCAATTTACTTATACATCCCCATTACTTCATTGAATTGTTGTTTTGTTTCCTCTAAACGGAATTGACAACACCAAGTAAAAGCAGAAAGTAGAGAACAGGACACACCTTGGTCAACGGCTTTGTTGAAATAAAGGTTTTTACCTGCTGCTTTTTCCCACCTTCGCCCTACAGCGAAGCGAGAGTCCTTAGAGGTTAAAGAAGGTAAACACGCTTCCAGTATCGGATATGGAATTACTGGAACATAACTATTATCTAAAATTTCACACCAATCAGTCATCCTGACGTGAACACCTTGGTCTTCTTGAAATTGAGTGAAAACATAGTAAACAGTGTTGTTTATGTATTTTGTATAAGCACAACAATTATCATTATTTACAAACTTCTCACATATATTACTAAAGTCAAATCCTAGTTCTTTAATCTGCTTAGACTCTTCTAGCGAAGTCTCGTACTTAATCATTTAAATCCTCCTTATTAAATAAAACAAATAGCAACCAAGTCCCAAGAGAAATAAAGCCAGTTAATAGCGAAAAATCAAAATTACCTTTACTGCTGTAGATACCTAACACCCAAGCCACGTTAAAAGACATAAGTAAATGAAGTAAAAAGTCCCTAAGTTTGCGCATTTATCACCTAACCTTTTTAACCTTTAAGGTAAACTCATCACCGCTAGACTCTTCTAACTTTCCACTAAGTGAATTAACTTTAGTTTTCCTACCAAGTCTATTCCACACCATACCTATTACTTTTTCAACGTCGTGACGTTCATCTGATTCAACGCTAGACATATCCAGTCTAGTAGAATAACTAATTAAATGAGTCAACTGGTTCACTAATGCCATTTGTAAACAATCTAACTTTTCATTTTTAATACCATTTAAAGATTTTTCTATTTTTTTAAGATCCATTTTTAAGCTCCTTTTTAATACTAACTATCAATTCTCGACATTCAATTAGGTCACTTGTTAAGCCCTGTTTTTTATAAATACCAAGTCTATTGTTTTTCAAATAATCCTCATACCTTTGAGTATCTTTTTTCAAAGCAGTATAATACTTCTTTTTTCTAGCTTTACCTTTTTCTGGATTCTCTAATCTTTCTTTACTACTTTTAAACTTATAACGACAAAAGTCACTACAAAACTTTTTATGAGAGCGACCATTGTCGTCAAATTCCGTATCGCAACAAATACAATTTTTAATCACTAGACTTATCCTTGTTGCCTACAAAATCTTTAATATTTTGAGCATTACCACACCCTGAACGCATTGCATCTAACTCAATTTTATAAGTGTTTATAATACCTGTAGCAGCTTTACATATAACATGTGCATTCTCATGCTTCATAACACCCTCTCTAACTTCACCCAACGTATCCCATAACTCACTTCTTAAATTACTCGATGTTAATTTCTTCTTATTTTTTTTCATTAATTTACCTCCAATTTATTTTCTGAAAACTGTTTATTTAACAACCAATCCCAAACACAAGTAAAAAGTGTCTCTCTACCTGCTTTAATCATTGCTTTTTGTTTAGGTTTTAAAATAAAACCCTTCTTAAAAGTAATACCTACGATCTTCTCAGGACTTAAACCCTTTTCAACCAATTTGTGTAAAACCATCTTTAGTTCTCCCTCTAGGTTTTGAAAAATCATACTTCTTTTCTAAGCTTGCTAAAGCATGAGTCCCTATATTAAACTTTGCGCATGTTTCCTTTTGAGTATGAGTTTTTCTAAATTCCATAATTTCATCATTTAAAACTTGTTTACGTTTATCTCGCTTATACTGACATACCTCTTTTTCCACTGGAAACATTTGATTAAATATTTGACTTACGTAACCAGTAGAAACATTTAATTTTTCCATAGTCTCTCTATGGCTACAACCCTCTAAAAGTAATTCTTTACACTTATGGTTCTTTTTACCTACAAAATAACGACCAATCCATATACTAGCCACTATAGAAGATTGAACACCTAAGCACTTACCTACATACTCTGGAGTATAACCATGTTCTTTAACTTCAAGAATCTGCTCTTCAATAGTTTTACTTTTGTCTCTCTTGATCATGCTTTGCCTCCAATCTCTTATGATTTTTCTTTAATTGACGAATTAACTCTTCAAAAGATATTCCAAAAGCTCTAGTAAACCAAAGGCAATTAGAATATAAAACTTGCATATGTTCAGGATTAATTACTTTCTTTTTCAATTTAATGACCTCCAAGTCTATATTTTTATTTGTTTAAATTTTCTCTTAATAATTTTAAAATTTCATTGATTTTATTACGATCTTCTTTACTTGCTACAGTATTTCCAAACTTGTGGAAAAAAGTCCAATCAGCTTTTTTTGTTTTCTTTTGCTTAATATTAATTCTAAACTTTTCAATACCATTAACAAAAAAATAATCAGGGTATTTCATCCACTGGTTTAAAGTACCATCATTAATTAAATCTTGAACCACTTGCGGTAAATGAACCCTGTCCGCTATTACTTTTTCTTTGTAGTTAAGTCTGCTTTTTTCTCTATCAATAGCATTTTTAGTTTTTTTCACTGATTCCATTTGATTTCTAATGGCGTTATCATTCTTTTCAACCTTATTAAAAAATGCTTTTCCATTTCTTTTATCATTCATTGGTTGACCATTAGTTTGCTTAATATGATCAAAACAGTTGTCGAATCTTCTATCTAATTCTTTTTCTTTTTTCTCTAATGACTTTTCCAATAGTTCTAATCTTTTCATAACTTAATGACCTCCAAGCCTACTTATATTCTACCACGGATAAAGATTTTTTAACAACTTTTTTATTTAAAAACTTTAGTTTATTTTCTTCTTCCTTTAATCTATAGTATTCATGAGCTTCAGCTAACTTTGATAAATTCTCATCAATCACACTAAAATTATCAACAATCAAACCTTTTTCTAAATAAATCTCACAAAGTAACTTATAACCTACCTGACTAACTACGTGAACTTGACCTAAATTAAATTCTTCAGAAATTCTCTTATCAAGGTTATAAATTATAGATTTACGCTCATACCAATTAGCTTCAATAAATCCTCTTAAAGCCTTTTTAATATAAAAATTGCGTTTACTAATATCGTCTGGTGCAGTAAACGCATAAGCTCTACAAAACCATTCAGAGACTATTTCTAAAGCTCTATCTTTTTGAGACTCGCTAGCAGCTTCTAAATAGCTATAAGCTTCCAAACCTTGATCCCATTTTTTATCTAAATTATCAGTACTCCCAAAAACACTTAAGTTACTTTGATTCCTATAAAAATGTTCACCACGTTCTTGAACTAACTTAATAAACTTAGAATCACTAAAATCCCAACTATCCGGGTTTTTCGGACAGTTCAAAGACAAAATAGCTTTTTCTAAACTTGATTTCTTGTTACCCTCAGACTCTTTAAAAGCCTTACCTGCGCTTAATATCTTAGTATTCTCACTTAAATAGTTATCTCCTGGAGCAAATACGAAATTCTTTTTACAGCCTGAACCTTCACGAATATCAATCACTTGTAAGTTTCTTAGGTTTTGAAGATTTCTAATAACAGCAGAGCAAGAAATATTAACGTCACGAGCAAGTTCATTAAAACTAGAAGAATGAACCCATAACTGCTCTAAAATACATTTCTTGAAAAGAAATAAAGTTATCCTGATACCCGAGTTAGACATAGAGCCAAGCAAATTACTAATATTTTCATAAAACAACCTACAAATAGTCTCATAGTTAAGCTCATAATCTTTACTAACTTTCTCTAAAAACCTAGTATCAAACTTAGTACTTATTCCTTGACTATACAAAAAAGATCTTAATCTTTGAAAATCTACAGCATGAGCATAGCTCTGCTCACCACTGGAGACACGTTTAATAAAACCAAGTTTGATACACTCTTGAAAACCAATAGAACAGCTATTAGAGCTATTAAAAACATCACATTTAGTATAACTAGATCGCTGGCTAAAAATCTTCCACTGCATGCCATCTTTAATTAAAATGGTCTTATGAGCCGTATACAGTAAAGCCTTTAACCCATTAGGGGATAACACACCTTTAGCTACTAAATAAACACTTTGACAAAGCAGAAAAAGCATATAAACTTTAGCCTTAAAACTAATTATATTCTGATTATTAATCCACTTAACAAATCTTGGATCATGCCACTGCGCTAAATAAGCAAGCTTTTTGTTAACCTCTAAGGGCTCTCGCTTGGCTGTTGTTATGTCTTTTAGTTTTAAAATTTTCATAGTTTTGATGATTAAATTAACTAGCTAAATTAAATATACCACGGTTTTAAAAGTATTTAAAAACAAAAAAAAGAGAGAGGACCATCAAAACTAAAACCTCTCTCTATGAAAACCCATTAATGCTAGTTAAGGGCGCTGATATATTTACAATTTACCACAAAAATATAAACTTTTCACGTAAACTTTATAAATAATTTACAAAAATCCTAGAGGGTAATGGAAGCTCAGAAAAATCACCCCCTAGAATTACAAAACATATTAAACTACGAAAAATAAAAAAGTCAAGGTCACTCATAAAAAAGTTTATGACCGCTCACGACACAAAAAAAATTAACAAGAAAAAATTACCGATTCAGGCGGAACTATAAAAATTACATAATTTTGTATATAAGCTATCGGATACTAACGTATCCTGCCAGCGATACACTTTTAATTTCCTGTATAACCTCATCCTTCTTTTACAACGATCAACTCAATTCCAACGACCACCCCTAACTTATCTTTATTTTTATATTTATCTAAGGAATATTTATTACTTGTGTTTCTATTTTGGCACAAACAATCTAACTCATGTCAAAAACAGAAATTAGTAATTTTAATCGTTGCAAAAATAAAAAGTAGGTTCTCGCCGTCGTTTCAAAAACGCAAAACTATGTATTCCCTAACAAGAATCAAACACTAGTCAAATAAAAATAAGCACACCTAGCCTAACTATTACCCATATAACGGGCATGTAATTAAATAACGATCAAATAAAACTATGAGTAAAAAATCTAAAAAATTACCTATTTTACGAAACTATGAGTAAAAATCTCAATATTTTACCTACATAAAAAAATCCCTCAGAATAAGCTGGTTAAAATCTGAGGGATTCATGAATTTAATGATAAAGATAGGAGTAGGCTCCTGATAAAAATATAAAAGATTTATGAATAGTTGTCAATAGAATTCTTTAATGAAATTCTTCAAAAAAAAAGCTCCTAATTTCTCAGGAGCTTTATAACACTAGATCCAGTAGGTTGAGGTGAGCGTAAAACGATCCTCCTTTATTCCTCCTGTAAGTAACACTATACTTTATACTTACTCACTTTTATACATTTCAGTATAAGTTTTTACAAGAAAAATAGTACTATCTACGATTTGCTTGAAAAAGTTCAGGAAACATCGCATCGGACTTGTGGTAATAATACCGCTTCGTATATAGTATTTTACCACAAATATGCTTGCAAATCAAACGACTTACTTATTTCTTATACATAAGAATACCACAAAAGGCGGTAAGTAACAATGAATAATGAAGGCATACTACAAATTGGGCTTAATGAAGCTAAGCTTGAATATGAAAAATGTTGCAAGAAAAAAGCTGATTTAGAAGCCGAAATTAAATCCATAGAAGGTGAAATATCGTATTTGAACAATATTTTGTCTTTAAGTGGTGTTACAAAATACAATTTTATTAAAAAGCTAGATGGTGCTTTTGCTAATAATTCTACTGATAGCAATGCTGAACACTTGGATAAAAGTACAGATGATGAGATTGACACATTGTAAACTTATTTTGAAAATTAATAAACAATAATATCTTCAGTTTCTATTTCGTTAAGATTATTAAATAATTTAACTTGAAGTTGACCAGCCTCTTTAACTTTAAACCCCATTTTTTTTAACTTTTTACTAAGTTTAATTTTATTTCTTTTATTAATATCAATTTTACCGATACGTAAAGGCTTTGTAAGGTTAGAAACATCTTCAGGATTAGGTAAATTATTTTTAGTGGACTTAGGTACTATATAAACATTATAAGTATCACGAAATGAAGGTAATCTAATTTCAGCAGTACCAGTTTCTAGATAACCAATAGCGGTAAGGTATCCATCCTTGTAACTACTTGGGTTAAAGTTTTCAATAGCAGGTATATTCTGTCTATTACTCATGAACAGCAAATCAGCACCATTGTATTCAGCTAAATTATCGTTAGTTAAAGTGAAAAAATCATAACGCTTATCAACATAATGATAAAAATAGAACTTATCAGAAAAATTCATTTCATCAAAATGTAAGTATGGTCTAGCTCCATAACTCATGACTTGATCAACAGCAAGTAATTTATTTTGATTGTTTAGCACCCACTTTTTTTTCTTTTTAGTTAAGCGGTAAGTACTTTTAGGACTTTCATGCCCTAACCCTAAACTATGTCCAAGTTCATGAACTAAAACCCCTACATTTTCAGGCGTAACAATTAATGGGACTAAAGAATATCTTACATTTCCATCTTGATACGCAATTGTTCCACTTGAATAATAAGCACCACAATTACAAAAACTAAAATCATCATTATTAAAGTTAACAACGACTAAATTATTACGCACTCTTGTAAAGCGATCGACTTCTCTAATATTTACATTAGTAATTGCATAATATTTCTTAACTTCAGTTTCAATTGTTTTTTGAAACTCTTTACTAAAACTCTCGTCAATAACTAAACCACTGATATCAACATCTGCTCTATAAAAATACTGCCCCCTATCCCACCAAAGCAAATTCTCTGCACTTACTTGATTAAAACCAATAAATAAAAGACATAAAATTAATAACGATCTGTACATCGGTATTTCCCCGACATAAATATAACATATAAAAGTTAAGGGATTATAAAACCAAATAATTATCGAAATATTCTTGATAAATACAAATTTTAGATTTAGGTTTTTCCATTAATAAATCAGTTTCAATCTTACGTCTCTTAACTAAACCTTTGTTACCGTTATTAGTATATTTACGCATAACCCAGCTAGCGGCAGGCTTCTTACCTTCAGCAACTAATAAAACTGATTTCTTGCAAGCACCTAAACCTACGTTATAACAAAAACTAACTAAAGCATTATGCTCATTCTCATTTAAGTAAGGTGCATGCTTTTTAACGAATTTAGATCTTTTAGCAACATCTTTTTCTAAACGTTTCTTAGCTTCACTTTCTGACACTTTCTCTTGTGCATAACTAGCTTGAGTGCCATAGCCATTAGTCCATTGAGAATGATCCCAGTAAGCTACAGGATGAAAGCCTTCAAATGAGATTATTAATGCTAATAGTGTTTTAGTTATCATTTGATTGCCCAGCAGACTCCTTATCACTATCTAAAATAGGTCTAAAAAACTTTTCATAATCTTCTAAAACTTCAACCAACTTATTATGCGCTTCAACCAACTTATTATAATCACGACCATATACATATCTACGTTCATTATCTATTTTGTCTATTTTATTTATTTTCATTTTCTTGCTCCAATAACTTACTCACTCTTTCTATCTCTTCAGGAGAATGCTTTACACCACAAGTATTCAACGTTAAATAAAACTGTAATATCTCCCTACGTGTTTTAAAAGTAAATACTTGATAGCTAACCTTTAAACTTCTTTTAATTAATTTCCAATCCTCAAAATTCTTAAAATAGTAACCAAAGGCTTTAAGTTCATTATTAATAAACTTTTGTAAAGCAGTGATTCTCTGAAGTCCATCCAAGCATACTGTTTTTGAAACTTCAGTCCAGTCATTCCATTGAGGGTTATTAAAACAAAAAGTACTAGCCGTTCTACCACCTTTTAATAAATACTCAATATAACCTACTTGATCTCTTTCTGACCAAACATGCCCTCTTTGAAAATCAGGATTTAAATCAAGGTTATCTTCTTTTAGCCATTGAGGTATTAATTTAGTGCAAAAATAATAAGCCTCAGAATCATAATGAAACCTAGCTGTTGGTATTTTTTCTATGTCTTGATACTTAACCATAAACTACTCTAACTCCTTCTTTTCCTATAAAATCTTTAGCCTGCTTACCCATAAAAGCCTCTGACGGTTTATATTTAATAGGTTTACCTGAATAATCTTTAATTACTATGTATTTTATTTGCATAATTTAAAATTTAGTGATCACTTGCTAATACTTGCAATTTTGTAAATTCACTAACTAAGTGACCACTAAAACTTGTTTTTTAAAACTTATCTCCAAAATCGCCAAGTTTGATCATAAACATCCTTAGCATGAGTATCATTTTCTAGTAAATAGCTAATTAACCGATCTATATCTTTAATTTTCTGCTTAAGTAAAGCTCGTTTTTCTAACTTCATAGGATGTCGTAAACACCATGGATGCCTCAAACGACCAGATAACTTTGAAATATTCTCGTAAGTTATACCCATGTCCAAAGCAAACTGATAACTATGTTGAAGTTGGTGTAAATCATCTACTAAATCTGCTGCACTGAAAAATCTAGGCATATTAACTAACCCCCTCAATAACTTTCATAAATATATTCTTACGAACATGCTCGACTAAGCTATCACAGTTACAAATATAAAATTCAGTTAAATCAAAATTAGTAGCTTCAATTTCAAAATCTTCTACTGGAGACTGACTATTCAAAGAATCTACTAAATTACTACCATCAGGGGAAACATGAAAGCCAATCATGTGATCATCAACAATAAAGTCTATACATAAACCTACAGAGTTTTGATTAAATATTACTTTATTCACTCCCAAACTCCTTTATCTTACAGTCATGATAAGCAGAAACTGATAAAAAACTCATGCTGTTAGGTAATTGAAACCATGCCGTAGGAACTTGAACTTCAACAATATAACAATTTTTCTTACGATATAAAGGTGCATCATTAATTTCAGCTACAGTTCTATAAGGAATACCACCTTTACCAGTATATTTATATTTAACCCTTTCACCATCTGGAGTGCAAACTAAATAAGTCCTATTCTTCTTTAACCAACTAAACTTCTTTTCAAACTTTTGCTTTTCTTTTTCACGCATAACAGAACCAATTACACGACCCTTACAAAGTTTTTCATCGTTATTATAATATTCCATAAGATATGGGCTTTGATTAATCCAAACCTCTGATTCCTTAAGTTTAAAAAGAGTTCCTTTTTTTTTAGATAATTCCTGTAAATATTTTTCTAAAATCACTTTTTCTTTTTTATTAAGTAAATCAATTCGATCTACTTTTTCAATATCAATCATTAGAAAAACTTCCCAGCATTAAACTTAAACTCTAAACCTAAATCATACTTATGACACATTACACTCAAAGTGTGACGATTCTTAAAATATGCTTTTGGATTATCTAATATTATTTGACCGTATTCGATATTAAATATATCTTTACCAATCTTAAACTTTTTATTTAATAAATTAACCACTTACAGACTCCTTTTTATTAAGTAAAGAATCTATAACTTCAGATACTGAAATACCTTGTTCATGCGCTAATATCTGCAATACACCTATATTAAATTGTTTTAAATTTAAACCTTCTAAGTTCATAATTTAATTACCTCCAATATAATTATACCACCAGCAAAAATAAATTAACAACTTTTATTTACAAAAATGTAATTTCTGATATTATGTAATTAGGGGTATCCAACCTTATTTGATATCTTGAAATACGCACAACGAATAGGCATTGGAGATACAGACCATGCCTATTTTTTTGTTAAATAGACAAAAAAAAGAAGCCCCAGAGGGCTTCAATACTTGGAGGCAATTAAATCGTTAGATTTACTTGTTTTCACAAGAAGTCTCACGCGACTTAATCACTGATTTCAATATAACATACTCTAACCTAATAAGTCCAACAATTTAGCAGCGGAATGTGAATTTTCTACTAAACCTAAGCCAATTAAAAGATTACTAGCTAACTGCTCATTTAAATTAAGGGTCAACCTAGTATGATCAACTTCAAAGCTCTTTTCCAAGATTGTAGAAAAATCTAACTTCTTAGAAAAACTTAAATGGCGTAAAATTACATGCTTTGAAATATCTTGAGGTAAAACTCTTCTAGCTGTAAATAAATCGTGATCATCATAGTAATAAATGTGATCTTTATATAGTATAGATACATTAGATACAGGAACCTTAAATATAAGCATCTTCATAGCATCAAAGAAACTATTCGGCTTGCTAGTGAACCCTAAAGTAACTACATCAGGGTTATATTTATCCCTATTTGCAATTAAAAAATTATACTTCTTAATAAACAAGAATATATAAACTAAGCAAAATAAAACAATTAATAAATAAGCCTCAATATCACTAATATTCATAATTACCCCCCATTACTAAAATATAAATGACAAGCTAAAGCTTCAACAACAAAATATAAACTTGCTAAAAGTTTTAGCAGCCAATTAGAAGTTTTAATTTTTAAAATTAAATAGCCTAAAAGAAAAAGATACTTAAACCATAAAAAGAAATCAAAGCAAAACCATGCTTGATCTATCGGTAAATTTCTTGCAAAAAAATTAACAAAACTACAGGTTATTAAAACTAATATACAGAAAAAATCAAGTTTAGTGCCATGGTGGTTTGCCTCTTCTATTTCCTCTCTTACGACCTTTTGAGTCTGTAGAGCCACCTTTGCGAGGCTTTCCATATCCTGATTGACTTTCTCTGACATTAAAACTGTTAATTCCTAACATAATTAAATAATACCAGTAAAAGAATTAAGATAACTTAAAAGTGAATGACCACTACTAATATGAAAGTCTAAAAACTTACCTACGTGAAGGAATAGAGAGTTTACAAAGCGTTGATTCAAAGGCTTTTTAGATACAAAATCTTTACTATTCCAGCAATAATAAAGAGTTTTAATGTTAATTCCGTAAATATACTTTTGTACATGCCTCCTAAATAACCAAGGAAAAATAGTACTACCTAATGGGCTGCCAAAAGAATAAAAAGTATTAACATTAATCGCGCTCTTAGCAGTTCCACTTGTCAAAGCAATAATAGTACCTAAGCTATGAGCTAAAATATCAACTTCATAACCTTGAGCGGTTAACTTCTTAACTTCTGAATTAACCGCTCTACAAGCCGCTTTTCTATGTTTCTTCGAGAATAAATATCTAAATGGATCACCAAAAGTATCAACAATACCAATGAAACTAGTAACACCAAAAGTAAACTTTTCAAATAAACCATCTAAAGCCTTTTCGGTCTTAGCAGTTACCCATTTATCATAATCATCTAAAAGGAAATCACTTTCAAGTAAAGAATCCTCAATATAGTTGTTCTTATTGGATATACCTTGAACTAAAACTAGTGCTTTCTTTTTCATAATTATTAAAAAAGTTTATGCCGTGTCACCACATAAACTAAATTCACTAGCTGTATAACCCTTAAGTGAAACACAAGCATATTGACCAGCTAAAGAAGAGTGTCCCTGTCTATTATTGACAGTAATACCACCATCACCAGCAACAGAAACAGTTCCAGCTCCTAACTGGATCAAATCGCATTTAAAACCAGTACCTAAACCACTTGGAACAGTAACAGTTACAGCAGCAGCATTATCTAAAGTAACTATCTTATTATGATCACTAGTAAGCAATGTATAACTAGTTCCAGTCTGAGCATTAACAGCTAAGCGCTTACCCTGAACTCCAGAACTTAAATCACTCCCCTTAATAAACTTATCAATAGCTTCCCCGTTTTTACGAATAAAAAAACGATCATCATCTCCCAAGAGGGTAGTCTGAGTAATTCCCCCAGTAGCACCTAAATTAGCCATAGCATTATTATACTAAGCTTTTGGAACCAATTAAAGTTATCTTTAAACCAGCACCAGCAATTGTAGAGCCAACCTGATCAATATCTATAGTAATCTCACCATCATCAGCAATATTAGGATCTGTAATAGTAGCTGGAGTTGTAGCACTTTGACTAGTCTTCTCGCCTGCATCAATACTCAACTTATCGCCTAAAACACTTACACCAGCTTCGTTAATATCAATAATCAAATCAGCATCAGTTGGAGCAGTTGTTACACTCGCCCTAACACTCTCTAAAGTAAATAAATGAGGCATTCTAAAAGTAAACTTATTAGTCCCTGTAGTAAGTGGCGTAGTTTCATCTCCAATATCTAAACGAATATACTCACGATTAGCACCAACAAGTAACTCATCAATCCTATCAATAGCAGCCTGGACATCATCACCAGTAACTAAATCCATTTGAGCAGTTCCAACACTTACAGCAGCTGCGCTATTAAGCGTGCCACTTAAAAAATTAGTTATAAAATCATTAACAGTAATTCTTTTGACCTGCTTAGCGCTTTTATCAATAACCATTAATTCATCATTTGCAGAATCATAAGCTAATAACTGAGGTATATCCCCTGCGTATCTTCTTATATTTGGATTACTCGTATTCATAGTTCTATTTTACTCCTTTATCGTTGCGTCACATTCTAGTCGTGTGAAATAACCACTGTTATCGATAATATGATCAGCACGCATCACATACCAACTTTGATTAACTATTTCCCTTCGATAACCTTGAACCTTTATTCGTTGACCACTTTGTAAATTAGGATTCCCTAAAGTGGTTAAAATTAACTTCTCATTACTTCTAGATAAATTTCTAAACTTAGTCCTAGCTTCATTACTAGCTATAGAGCCATTATCATAAGTCAAAGGTAAAACTAAAACATTATTACCTTCAGAACCAACTAAAACCTCAGCAACATCATCACCAGATTTATAATTAGCCTTAACCCCACTATAATTAACTAATTCGCTCACATTATAAGAAATATCAACTATATCACTATCTGACTTTGCATTAAATTTTAGAACTTGCTGATTAGCTACATTAGAAACACTATTAAGAAAACTTTCACGCTTCTTAAAATAAACAATATTATTTTTAACCTTAAAAATAGCATCATATCTTTTAGCAAGTTTACTTAAAAATGCCTGGTCACTTTCATTCTGAATTTGATGCCCTACATTGATACCTTGCAACTCAAAGTCTACATAGTAACCAAGTCCTGCACTATTCGCTAAACTGAAAACTACTTGTAATAAACTAGTCCCATCTACCCAAGTTTTTTGACGAGCGTTTGCTAATCCCTTAGTTGTATAGTTAATCCCTAAACCCTGAATCTGCAAAACCTGACCTAATTGAGCATTAATTCTTAACTGATAATCAGTAACTTTATACTTCCCAAAGGGAACTATCTTTTTATCGCTATATCCTAAACTAAACTCAAACTCTGCACCTCGTTCAGGTAAAGTAAAGTTCTTACCAGGTAACTGATTTTGAACAACTAAATTAAAACTGTCATTTATGAAACCAATGTTGTCACTAATAGTCAAAAATGGAGCCATACCGGCTCTATAAATTTGCGCTCCAATATTAACTGAACCGCTAGTTATATTTATAAGTGGTTTAACTCCCTTATTTACCATTAGCTAAATACATCCACAAAACCAGTATCTATTTCAGAATCATCAACAATTGGTAAAGTTATTTTTTCATTTGCCCTTAAAAACCAATCTTTCCTTCTAAGTAAATTAGGATTAGCTTCTAATATTTTCGACTCTAAACCTTCAACTCCATAATAAGCAAAAGCTATAGTATCTAATCTGTCACCATCTTTAGCCGTGTAAACGATATCTGCCATCTAACTACCAAATCCTCTTAATGGGTTCTTACCTCTAAGGACATCACCAACTGCACCAAATAGTTGATCTAATAAATTCTCGACTGAAGCGTCAGTTAATTCATCATCACCAAAACGAACCATTCTCACCAAAACATCTTGATCAGCAGCCATTCCATTTGACCTAATAGCTCTCTGTGATTTCTGAATACTATCTATGAACCATCTACCATAATACGTACCATTACCGTCTCTAAGTTTTTCTACGTCCTGTCTCTGGGCTTTAAATTCGAGTTTTTGTAAGCTTTTAGTTCCAACTATACCTGTATTAGTATTTAATGCACCTAAGCCCAGCTGAATACCACCTAAAGTGCTTGAACGAATAGGCATTAAAGGAATAACCTTTCCCTGAAGAATTAATGTCTGACGACCGACACCCATAGCCTGGTGAATTGGTCTAGCTCCAACTCTATCTATCTGAACCCAACGATACTCTTCTAACCAATCCATTTGACTAGGTGAAAAAGTTGAATACTTAAAAATATAATCACCCCAAACTAAAACAGGTCTCAAAGGAAAAGCCTTTGCAGGATTTGTAAATAGTAAATTACCAATACTCATAACTGGGTACTCCTTTTAACTTGAGATACTAACTCATCATTTCTGTCATTCATTGCAAATTTAACAGCGCTTGCTATAGAGCTGGCGCTTGCACCCATACCACCACCAACGCTATCAGGGATATTAACAGTTACGGGACTAGTAATGTTAACTACATTACCACTACTAGGTGTTTGAGGTAAAACAGTAGAAGTTACAGCCTCACTCATCCTACCCCCCATACCAGCAAGAGTATTTTGACCAAACATAGCACCGCCTACTTGAATCCCTAAGTTTGTTAATTGAGCACCTATTCTGACCACTGAACTTAAGAGGCTAACCATATTCTGTAAAGCCATCTGAACCTCAGGGTCTTTTAAAGTATTTGCAAATACTCGCATAGCTTCAGTTGCTGTATCTATCAAAGCTGGCATAGTATCTCCTAAAGCGTCTATAAAAGCAAGTTTAACTTCTTCAGTAGCACTGGTTAACTCCTTCATTTGATTACCTAAGCTCGATCTAATACGATCAGCAGTTCTCTGAGCAGCACCACTACTATTTTCTAAAGCTTCAGTGTAATTAACAATTGTTCCAGCGCCAGCGCTCATTAAAATATTTAATTCTTGAATAGCTTCACCACCAAATATAGTAGCTAAAGCAGCTTGCTTCTGAACACTTGTAGCATTAGCTAATTTTTTACTAAGCTCATCAATGATACCAGCAAAGTTTTTAATCTCACCATCTTTAGTAAATTCAAGATTGTACTTAGCCATCTCTTCACGCATAGCCTTGGTAGGCTTTAATATACGAGTTAAAGAAGTACCAAGCGCTCTAGTAGCTATAGAACCATTTAGACCATTGTTACCAAGAATCCCAATAATCGCACTTGCTTCCTCAAGGCTTATCCCTAAAGCTTTTGCAGTTGGACCCATGAACTTCATAGCCTCTGCAAACTGAGTCATATCATTCTTACTA
This sequence comes from Prochlorococcus sp. ALOHA_ZT_50, assembly GCF_022447305.1. Lineage (NCBI taxonomy): Bacteria > Bacillati > Cyanobacteriota > Cyanophyceae > Synechococcales > Prochlorococcaceae > Prochlorococcus > Prochlorococcus sp. ALOHA_ZT_50. Next base: position 56,755 of record NZ_JAKVCI010000010.1, read on the forward strand.
GTGTTAACAGTCTTAACCATCACATCCATGACCGCAGTAGCTTCAGTTAAAGGCTTTTTAAATTGAGCCATAGTACTAAGTAAAATATCAGTACTTCCAGCTAAGTCCATACCAGAAGCTGTAGCTAAATCTAATACTTTTGGTAAAACGGCAACTTGCTCAGCAGCCTCAACTCCAGCACGACCTAAAAACGTCAACGCTTCAGCGGCTTGAGTAGCTGTAAACTCGGTACTAGCGCCCATCTCTCTAGCAATATCGGTTAGGTTTTCCAACTCAGCAGCAGTAGAATTACTAACCGCTCCAGCCGTCGCAATTTGAGTACTAAACTCTCCAGCCAACTGTAAACTATTACTTACAAAACCAATAGCAGCTTGAACACTCAAGTAAGCAGCAGCTAACCCAGCCACTTTACTTACTAAACCAGCTGTATTCATTTGAGCTACTTTAGTTGATTGAGCATATTTAGTTGTTTGAATAGCAGTCTTTTCAGTTGCTCTGCCCTGCTCTTTAACTTCTTTTTCAACACGATCAGCAGCTCTGCTCATTGCCTTTTGAGCAGCGGTTAATTTGCCTATAGTCTTTTGAAGTTCCTTAGCTCTAGCAATAGCCTTGTCAAACGATTGAACATAATCACTCGCTAATTGAGCAGTTAATGTTACTTTAGCTTGTTGACCATTTGCCATCTATTACTAATTTTAACCCTTACGCTGAGCTGCTTTTATTTGCCTTTCTTTCCTGTTCTAAAATCCATACAAAATCATCATAGTATTCAAAAAGTCTATCTAGCTCAATATCCCTCAACTCTTCAAAACTATTATGAGTATGTCTACTTAACTGAATAATCCAGACTTCAATTAATTCCCTACAAAACTTATTAGGATTAACTATATCGTCATAACGCTCTAATTCAATAACTGGATTGCGAATTGTAAAGCTATCAAAGAAAGATACTAAGCTTCTAACAAATAAACCAAAATCAGGTAAATTAATCGTTAAGATCGGCTTCAAGCTCTTCATCAGGTTCTTCCAAGGATTCTTTAACTTTATCCTGGATTCCTTCATAGAGACCTTGACTCTTAGCAAACTCAATGGCAACTGAAAGCCTTTCATTACGAAAGGGTAAAATCTGTTTAATCATTACCTCCCTATAGAAGTGTTGACCATCGATTAAATTAAGGTTCTCAATTTGATTTAAGCCTAAGTCGCTAATTTCCACCAGTAACTTATCACAAACTTCTTGATCGGTGATACTAGTATCTTTGTAAAACTTTTCAGCTAAAGCTAAATGCTTAGACTTAAGTCCATTGTAGTTAACAATCTCAGTACCATCCTCTAAAGGTTCTACTAGTTGATAAGTGTATTTATATCCCATTAATTCCCCCATTTTCTAATTAAACGTTGCTTTGAGCTAATAAAGCGATATCGTCATCATCTGTAATATCCCAAACAAACTCTTCTCCACCTTTACGGTCTCTATAGAAATAACAAGTAAATTCACAGTTAAGTTGTTGAATTTCACCCTGAGTTAAATTCTGACCAGCAGCCATATTTAACCAACCTCTCATAGTTCTAGTTCTCTTAACCTTAGCTCCTGTATTGGTATCTAGTTCAATAGAGGTGATAATTAATTGTTGTTGCTGTCCGTTCTTTCCTCTCTGTTGGAAATTATGAATAGCGATAGAATCTTCACCTAAAGTAAAGCTTGCGATCTTAACACCTGACTCTCTACCCGTTGGATAACCACCAACACCAGCTAATCCACCGCTTGGATACTCAGCAGTTTCACCTTCAAAACTAGGAGGAGTGAAAGTTAATATAGTCCCATCAAACTTAATGTTATTCTGGTTATCCCTTAAAGAACCGCTATATCGTGTGCTAATTGTTGGCTTTCTAAATGTCATTTCTCTTTAATTCCTTCCTTATACAGCATCAGCTAATACTGAACCTAAAAACCTCGTAGTTAATGCAAGCTCTGTGGTTACTCTTGTAATAGTTCCAACAGGAGTAAATTCTAATTTTGCGTAAATTAAACCTTGATTCAAATTAGCTAAAGGATTTCTTTCTGGCGGTAAAGTTACTCTAGTTGCACCATTCAATAAAGTTCCTTTATACCTATCTAAATCATCAGAAATAGCTTCCTGTAAATCATCTAAATTCTGACCAGTTAATGGCTGACCAAGAAAACCGCCTGCGATCTCTTGCGCTCTAACCTCTAAGAAATCAGTGATACGCTTAGAACCCTCAAAAGTAAAGAACTCTTCATTCGTTGTAGTGTTTTCACCAATTACTCTAAATCTGCTACCACCATCATTAACAATAGTCGTTATATTGTTTGAGTTTAAAGTACCTACTGAACTAGTAGCGCTATTGTTAAAGTCATACTTACGCTCACTAGCTATACAGTCAGGGATAAATGAACCAGTTAAACCTTGAGCTAAAGAAGCATCATTATCAATTGCTGCCCTCATGCCAGCAGCTACAGCAGCAAAACTTCTGAACACAGTTACTGAGCCAGTTAGTGGGGTGAAACCAGGCTTGTCATTAAATAACCTAACATTCTTACTATTGAAGTCATTTCTATAGTTAATAGCTGCACTTACAGTAGTTTCCTCAACGTCTACGTAAATAGTTCCTTTAAGGTTTTCAGCTTGAGTTAATAAAGATGAAACTACAGGATCTAGAGTGTTAGTGTCAGGTTTAATTCCTGCAAAACCTGGAGCTATAAAGATTCTTGGTGTAAAACCAGTCTTCGCTTGAGAATTTTTAAATTCTTCAATTGAATTAACAATATCAGTCTGAGTCACAGCAGAAAAATCAACAAAAGTATAATTAACTGAGATTGTAGCTAATCTATCAATAATCAAGCTAGTTGAAACTCTATTAATAATTCCATCATCTGCATTGATTGTATAGTCTGTATTTAAAACTGCTGTGGCTGTATATTCAACGATAACTGTTTCACCAGCAGCAATAGCGCCAGTACCTTCTCTAGTAATAACATTTGATGCAACTGTATAATCTGTTCCACCACCTACATAAGTAGTAAGACTATCAGAAGACTTAACAGCGTCCACGCTAGTAATTCCACTAGGTAAAGTTATAGTCTCATCTGCTAAAAATGTTTTGGTGACTATAAAATCAGTGTCTAAAGTAACTGCACTTATATAACCGTTATCCAACTGAGCTTCATTTGCTCCGTTCAACACGGCTAATTCGCTAGTAACCGTATCATTGTGAACCGCTGGATCACATACGTTAATTACACATGCCGTAAATGTTCCAGACTTCCTAACTAAATCAACTGCATCAGGGATAGTTGCACTATCTGCTTTATACTCCCCATACTCTTCAAAAATAGTAGTACCATCACCAGTAAAACCTTGAACAACCCCAACGTCTCCTTTACCAGCTGTACCAATAACACCTATAACACTAAAATCACTTTGTGGGGTAGTCTGCACCCCTGTGCTAGTTACTATAGTCTCGGTTGTAATTGCATTTCCCATAACTTTATTTTATAACCTTTTTAACCTTCATTTTTAACACGAGTTTTATACTCTTCAATAATATTTAAAAACATATCTGCTATTCTGCTATCTAACTCTAAAGAATTTTTGTCTCTATCAATCAAACTACCTAGAAAAACTAGCTGGTCATAATTAACACTAGTTCTTTTAGTTAATATTCCCTCAACTACTTTCTTCCCAGGTAAATCTAGATATGTCTCCATTGCACCCTGCAACTCTAAAGCTAAACTTAAATCGGTTTTTCCGATTTTACTAATCTCTTGATTAAAAAAATCTAATGGCTCAATAGATGTAGTCTCAGGCTTCTCAGGTTCAACTACTTCACTTAAATTACTTTGAGGTAAACCAGGTGGAGCAATCCATGCACCATCTTCGTTTTTGTAACCACCCAAACCATTCTCAGTTACATATTCATATCCTTGCTCTTCTAAATCTTGTCTACGCATAATTAAAATGGCCTTCCTTCAACTTGTACATAATGAGTACCCCATGGCTCGACATAACCGCCATCTGAACCAGCGCTAGCGGTAGTACCATTTGTGGAGAAAAAAGAAGCGCCACCAGTTCCAACATTACCAGTCTTCGTTGTTGTATTTGTTAAAAATGTAGATGCCTGTGCATAAATCAACCCAGAGTGTCCGCCGCCACCGCCGCCACCCGAGTGATTACTAACAGGGTTATTGTCTGAACCACTGCCGCCATTTCCACCAGATACATCAATAGTGCCACCATTAAAGTTTATAGTATTGGCAAACAAAAAGACATACCCGCCGTGTCCGCCACCGCCACCACCAACGGCATCATTTAATGCCCCATCTTGCCCATTACCACCAGTCATTGTTATATTTGCAGCTATCTCTATTGAATCAGCAATTAACACTATAGCGCCAGTACACGTTCCACCCGATAACGCACCTAATCCCGCTTGTGCTGGGGAAGAAATATTATTACCATTAGAAGAAAAACCACCTGCACCGCCGCCGCCGCCAGTAGTTGTTTGAGCTAAGGAATTAAAGGTATCTTCTGTTTGAAAAGTTCTATTAATAAATAAATTATAAGTATAAGCTCCTGCACCAAAAGGTATTGGTGTTACCTGTGGCTGCCCACCACCAAAGCCCTGTAAGGCACTACCTCCTCTACCGGTTGCTAAGCTAAATCTAGTTGAAGGATATTCCCTAAGCTTATTCATACTACCAGTAGATGCCAGTAAAGGTCTGCTTTCGATAAGCAAACCATCTGGGGAAGTACCAAAAGTTGCACCAGAACCATGTCCGCCTCCACTTTTACCAACGGGAACTTTTTTAGTCCCACTAAACCCTGAAGTATTATTAGCATGATCATAAGGCATATCAAGAAAAACACCTCGCTCTCCCCGATTAACCCCAATAACTCCGTTACCACCAATAGTAATATTTTGAGCTGCTTTAATGACATTTAAACCATCTACTGTTAATTGATGTCCTGAATTAATGGTGAAATTTCGGCAATTAATTTCATTGTAAGAAAATTCTTTACCAATTACAAAATTACCAGTACTCGAAAAGTCTCTAGCTACATTATTTATATTAGGTAAATCTAAACTAACAGGATAGTTATTAACTGAATACTCTATCAAACCCCATTCAAATTGATATTTGCAAACAGGGAAATTAACTATCCCTTTGAGCCCACCTGAGCCACCACCTAAAAAAGTACTTACTGAATTTACACCCATTTAATATCTTCTCCCTTTGACAACAATTTTCTTTATCTCAAAAAAATTACTATTACTTTCATTTTTTTCAACAAAAAAAGTTAGATAAGCTTGGTCTACTTCCTTGTCATTGTCATCTAAATTATTAAACCTATAAGCTGCATCTGATCTGGTGATAGTCAATTTATTTGTGGTCGTTGCATTACCGATAGTGTTTTCTGCACCAAAATAATTAAAGCCATTAAAGAAAAATTCATCACTATTTAAAAATGTTTCAAATGGTGCATCCATGTCAAGGTTGTAAATAAACCCACCAAATAAAGTCATTTGATCATAATTAGAATCTATAGCAGCGTGGTTATTACCTTTAATTTGATATTGACCAATAAAGTTACGATCATAGAAAAATACTAAAGGAATAAAATTAGCATAAAACCTAAACCAAGTAACTCCAGTATCTGAGCCGTTACCTAAATCCGAATCGTTACCTACGCTAGTACCGCCTGCTAAAGTCTTCCACCATTGCCCTTGACCGTCTTGCACTACATCATTAGCGACATACACTGTACCTGAAGCCCAAGCACCCATGTCTTGATAAGTAAATGGAGTATTACCATCTGTTCCAACATAAGCCGTCCATGCAACTCCGGTATCCGACCCACCTGCTAAACCTGAATCATCCCCCGATGAAGTTCCACCGCCAGCAGTTTTAAAATAGGCTCCAGTAAAATCTTGAACAATGTCATCAGCAGCATAAACTGTAGCGTCAGCCCATAGACCACGGTAACTAAACTCACTAGGAGTCATACCACTATCTGTAGCATCGTAACCCCATACAGCATCTAGTTTAAATCTTCCAGCTCCACGTTTACCTTGTCCTTGAGTACCTACAGGGCTCTGACCAAGTAAACCACTATCTGCATCAGAATCAATATCACTTAAGTTATATCTAACACCCAATCTAACACTTTCACTAGCAGGAATTGTAATTGTTCCGCCAGCCATATATAAAACGTGTTTATCTGTAAAAATATCTGTATTAACTAAAGTTACAAGTCCTGCACTAATTGGATTGTTGAAATCATAACCACCACTACGAATACAATTAGCAACTAAATCAGAAGCTAATAACTCAGCTCTAAAATCTGCATAATCTTGAACCTCATTTTGTTCTGAACTTTGAGCAATACGAGATGAACCAGTTGCATCTTTAGTTAAATATTGATGCCCAACATAATTCTGAGTTTTATCGTATCTGCTTAGTCTTCCTGTTAAACTCATAATTTACTTTTGATAATTTAATTTGTGTCAGAAGGAAACATAAAGAAAATTAACAACTTCTACCCCCTATTTTAACTTAGATTTCTATGACTAATTTAATCTCATTTTCGATATAACCAGCTCTTGGGACAGAACTAGTGTTTAAGTTAACTAATTGTGTTTCACTAGCAATATCTGTTACTTCAAAAAATTCTTTCCCTTCATAAGGTGTATTAAGAGTTGTATTATAAACAAGATTTAAACTATTCATATTACCCAAAGCAACACCTTGACTATCAACCAACCCACGCTCATCAATAACAAAATCAATATAAAGCTTGTTGGTTGGAGTAAGACTTTGAGAGTAAGTAAATCCATCAACTTCCAAATCACCACTTACATCATCAACTACATAAAACTGATTCCTAGTTCTTCTATAAAGAGTAGGTGCATCACTATAACCAACTTTTAATAAAATACGACTTGCTAAAACTGTAGCAATAGTATCTACTAAAGCAACTATGTGAGTTTCTTCTAACTTGATTAAAAGAAACACTCTTATATCCTCTGTTAACCCTGGGAAATTTTGACCATAAATGTCATCTAAAAAACTTTCATCAAGTCGAGTTTCATCATAAACTAAAATCCCAGAGCCTAAATCATTGTTTGTAATAGCTAAAACCTTGGTGTAAAAAGCTTTTGCAATATCAATAGCAGTTACAACATCTTGCATCTTATTAGCATCAGTAAATGTATCAGCCAAATTAATAGTAAAAAAGCCAGGATCATTATCGGTAATACTACCAAGGTTTACACCTGACCATTCAAGAGCCTTTCTTATAGCCCATACAGTACCTCTTCTTTGCTGAAACAACTCAGCTTCTTCTAGCGCACTGTAATCAAGATCTATAACCTTACTTAAAGCACCAAGACCTTTTTCAATAAATAAGTAAGGCAAAATTTTACTATTTGCCGAATCGTAACGTATTCTTCTGAAAGTTTCTAAAGCATTATCAATCGTTTCCCAGTCAAAGACCTTTAAGATATCTTTCTCTAACTGAGAAGAAGCTGGATTAAGCAATAAATCTAAACCAAATCTTTGAGAAGTTCCAGCGAGTGAAAATTGAGGATCACCCTCGTTAAGTAATATGACGCTTTCAAAATTGCCCTCATTAGCAAAAAGCTCCATATCTTCAAAGTAAGTAGGATCTACACTCATCTAAAATTTAAAACCTGCATTAGTTAAACTCAAAGTACCTATATTAATTTTTTGACTTTCAGTAGCAACTAAATCACTAAATAATATTGTTTTACCAACATCTGTATAAACCTTAATATCAGAAATACCATCTATTAAAAGAGTTTTGTTAATCCAAGCTAAATTAAGATCTCTAGCAAGACCAATTTCACTAGCAAAAGCAGTATTGAATATTCCTTCAAGACTTTCAAATGTAGCCACTGGTGTATCTGGCAAAGAAAATACATCAATATAAAGATCTTGGGTAACAATACTTGCAGAATTAACATTTACTTGAACACCACCAATCTTAACTATCTCTGCACTAAAAGCATCACTTACAGCAGTCAATAAAGCAGAATCTGCAACACCACCATTATCAGTAGCCAAAATATAAACATCTATAACCGCTGCTGTAGTACTCTGCACAAAAACATCAGCTACACGCTCAACATCTAAAGCAACTGAACTAAAATAACTATCTGACTCCGCCCTAATACCAGCTTGAGTCAATAAAATACGATTTCTAAAAGCATCATCCGTTTCCAAAACTGCCTCAGTTGGTGGGATAGCATCAGGATCAGCAGGGGTAACAATTGATCTAGCAATATTATAATTAGCCGCAACGTTATCTAAATCATTACCTGTAGAAGTAGCAATCAATACAGCTTTCACGGCATCATTTAATTTAGTTATAAACCTATTTTCAGCAACAGCATTGATATTTACATTCTTAGTAACAATATCACCATCTTGGTAGATCTCATACTCAGGCGCTAACTCTTTAAAATCCTCAATACGCTGAGCCTTTAAATTTTCTACAGAAGTAACATCTTCAATAATATCGGGATCAGGTAAAGAACTAATTTGTATACTCATATTAAATCACTCTCAAATAATGCTACTTCATCGTTATTAGCTCGAATAGCGTAACGAATCCTTACCTTCATTCTACCAGCCAGCCTATCATTGGTATTATCAAAACCAACCTCTAGGGCAACTAGTTTGATTTGCGGTATATAGTCACCTATAGCATCTGCAAGTAAAGCTTTTAATTGAATAATCTTATCTTCCGTGTCAGGACTTCCAGATAAAGCAGGTATATCACTACCATACTCATTAACATAAATATAATCCCCACGATTAGTCTTAATAAGCTGCTCCAACTGCTCATCAATCCAAGCTTTATATTCTATTGGTCTTCCTGTAACCCTACTAATTAAAACCATTTAAACTCCTTAAGGTAATACTGCAACCACTGCTCCATTCCAAGTAAATACGGGTGCTGTAATCGCAACACCAGTAACCGTGGCATCAACAACAGAAGTGCCACCAACCGCACTCATCTTACAACCTAAACTATTTGCTTCGACCTCATTAACACCTTTTTGCATCTTCACAGTATCTGTATTAGCTCTGACAAAACTACCATTTGAATGTTGTAAACGAATATCATCATTATCCATTTCTAATTTATGACCAAAACCAGTTACCGTTAACCGATCATCCCTAAATTGAATATTTAAATTATGACCATTTAAATTTAAGTTAACGTTATCACCTGCATTAATATTAATTCTTTCATTATTAACTTGAATCGAACCATTGTCACCAAAACTAAAGTTAGTAGTCTGATCATCATCAGGCATACCATTAGCAATAATTGGCAAAATATAACCCTGAGCTGGACTACCACTAGGGCATAAAACTAATACTGAATCATCAACACTAATGTTGTAATTTAATTTACCGGTAGAAAATCTCACCGTCATCCACTTTATAAAAGGTGTTTCAACACCTGGGGCTAGTAAAACCTTAGCAGTACTAGTCTCTAAGTCAACAGCACTTACTTTACCGGTATGCACTACCCAATTGAGCTTACTGTTAAGCTGATTCAAATTAGCAATTGCTTCTAGCACTGGGTTATCATCAGGTTCACCATTAAATTGCATCTTCTACCTCCAGTGGATTAGTTTGAGCATCATCTACATAGTACTGAATCAAACTACTGTCATCCACGTAATAACCATTAACATTCTTAGGGACTTTAACATCAAGTAAATTATTACCCTCTTCCTTCATATGTATCTGAGTAATTGTTGGGTAAGTAATAGTCTCTTCCATATAATCAATCCATCCAGGAGCTTCAAAAGTCCAAATATAAAGCAATCTACCATTTTCTGCCTTAAGAATTTCAAAACCTGCATATCTTACAAAATCAGTATTAGAATTAGCATCACCAGGATTTAACAATTCATCACCAAGACTACTGCCTACAAGACCTTCACCAGCTTCTACTAAATTTCCTTTACTATCATATGGGCAGGCTGCGTTAAATGGAACATTAATTAGAGCGTTGTAGATTTGAGTTCTCAAATCACTTAAAGACCTTAAATAAGTTAAACCTGCATTCCTCAAATGCCTGTCTCTAATATCTAATTCACAGACTATATCAAAGCTAGTAGTAACTCTTTGCGCGGTATAGTTACCACCTATAAAGTCTTCTACCTCGTCTCTCTCATTAGTTACA